>JABAYZ010000023.1 GCA_018608735.1 Flavobacteriaceae bacterium
ATGATTTAACAGATCCTGCACCAGCAACAACCTTTGCTCACTTAGATGCAACAACGGTATTGTCTCGTAAAATTGCTGAACTTGGTATTTACCCAGCGGTAGATCCATTAGATTCTACATCAAGAATTTTGACAGCCGATATTTTAGGAGATGAGCATTATGACTGTGCACAACGTGTTAAAGAACTTTTACAACGCTATAAAGAACTACAAGATATCATCGCGATTCTTGGAATGGAAGAACTTTCTGAAGAAGATAAATTAGCGGTTGGACGCGCACGCCGTGTACAACGTTTCTTATCACAACCGTTTCATGTCGCTGAGCAATTTACTGGCCTTAAAGGAGTGTTAGTTGATATTAAAGAAACGATCAAAGGCTTTAATATGATTATGGATGGTGAATTAGATCGCCTTCCAGAAGCAGCTTTTAACCTTAAAGGAACGATCGAAGAAGCCATTGAAGCAGGTGACAAAATGTTAGCTGAAGCCTAAAACGACAACCTATGTATTTAGAAATTGTAACTCCAGAAGCAACCATATTCAAAGGCGATGTAGCCAGTGTCTCTGTCCCTGGTGTAAATGGTGATTTTGAAATGCTAAATAATCACGCTGCTATAGTGTCCATCCTTAAAGAAGGGCATGTAAAAATCACAGGGAATATTACTCTCGATGATTCTAACAAAACACAATTTGAACAAAAAGGAAAAGCCTTTTGGTTTGCCATTGATTCAGGCGCTATTGAAATGAACGCTAATACAATCATTATACTAGCTGACTAATACGCTTAAGCCTATAAAACTTAAAAGCTCAAACATTTTGTTTGGGCTTTTTATTTCCCCGTAAACTTAGATTTACGTTTTTCTAAAAAAGCGGTAGTACCCTCTTCAAAATCCTCGGTTTCAAAACATTTTCCAAATTCAGAAATTTCAACGGCATAACCGTTTATGCCATCCGTATAATTTGCATTAATCGCTTTGATGGCGGCACGAATAGCTGAGGAAGAATTTGATTTTATTTGTTCTGCTAAAGCATAACAGCGAGGTAACAATTCCTCTAGTGAAACCACATGATTCACAAGGCCGTAATCGAGGGCTTTTTCCGCATCAATCATACTCGCCGTCATAATCAATTCCATAGCGCGCCCCTTGCCTATAAGTTGCGCCAAGCGTTGCGTGCCACCATAACCAGGAATCAAGCCTAGAGAGACTTCTGGCAAGCCCATACGCGCATTGGTACTAGCAAGTCTAAAATGAGCAGACATGGCTAATTCCAAACCACCACCAAGTGCAAAACCATTAATGGCTGCAATGACTGGCGTGGATAAATTTTCAACCACATCAAATAATAAATCTTGACCTTCTTTGGATAAGGCACGACCCTCGTGTTCTTCAAAATGGGCAAACTCACTAATATCAGCACCTGCTACAAAGGCTTTCTCACCACTACCCGTCAAGACAATGACTTGGGTTTCAAAATCGGCTTCTGCTGCTTTGAAAGCCGTATGGAGCTCAAGGATAGTCGCGGTGTTTAACGCATTTAACTTTGTCGGTCTGTTTATCGTGATGGTGGTAATACCGTTACTGAAATCAGTTAGAATAGTGTTATAATTCATCTGGATTATGTTTTGGAAAACGGACTGTAAATTGACTTCCCTCATTAATTTTAGAATAAAAATCAATACTACCGTTATAGGTTTGAATAATGTTTTTGACCATAGGTAAACCAAGTCCCATTCCGCTAGTTTTGGTGGTGAACTTCGGCTCAAAAATTTTATCTTCTATGGCTTTTGTAATGCCGCTACCATTGTCCTTAACTGCCACCACAACCTCATCGGCATCTAAAAAAAGTTGAATACTAATTTGAGGTACTCGATCATTCGGAATGGATTGGATCGCATTTTTAACTAAATTGGTAATAATTCTAATCAACTGTGAACGGTCAAAATTGGCCATAATCTTGGCGTTTTTTGAAATAAATTGGATATTGTTTTCTGGGAAAATTTCTAAAGCTAGCTCCACAACTTCAACAACATTTAAAAACTCTAGCTTTTGAGCGGGCATTTTAGCAAAATCAGAAAAGGCCGATGCTATAGAACTCATGGTATCGATTTGCTGGATTAGGGTTTTTGTATACTCGTCCAGTTTTTTATGAATATCCGGATCTTGTGGGTCAAATTTACGTTGAAAGTTTTGCACACTTAAGCGCATTGGCGTCAATGGATTTTTAATTTCATGAGCCACCTGTTTTGCCATTTCTCTCCAGGCTTGCTCACGCTCGCTAGTGGCTAGTTTTATGGCGCTATCCTCCAACTCGTCAATCATACTGTTATAGGATTCTACCAGAGCAGAAACTTCTAAACTCGCCCCAGCAAGTTCAATTTTTTGGTTGCGTTTTTCCAAACGAGTAGCCTTCATTTTATCGCGAATAGTTTGAAGTGACTTCGTAATGTATTTAGACACAAAGTAGGCGAACGCTATGGCTACTAGAATCATAATTAAATAGGCGTAACTCAATCGAATTAGAAACGCTTTAAGCTCCCCATAATTTAAAGAATCATCATCAAAATAAGGGACATTCAATACGCCCAAAGGTTTGGCGCTATTGTCGGTAAATATAATATAGGAGGACCGATAATCGCCTCCAAGACGTTTAATTTTTTCTACAAAACGCTTTGGCACACTTTGGTTGAGTTTGTTTAAAATTTCATTCGAAAGTGGTGGTTCAATTGCTGTATTATCGAAATTAGGTTTGGACATTTTAATCAAGTTTCCTTCTAAATCATAGAGGTTAAAACTTACATTATGAATATTCGCTATCTCGTATATTTTATCTTTAAAAATGAGTGGTAAATTCTCAGTTGTAACTTCCCAAGTTGTTTCTTTTAAAACATAGTTTATACTTGAAATAAGTTGAGATTCCTTTCGCTCCAATCGCAAACGGTGGTAATCTTGAGACTGCTCACTATATTGATAAATAGTCACTCCAGCAATGAGTATAGAGGCCAATACGACCAACATGATCATATAAATAAAAATACGCGTGCTTAAAGACAACTTACGCTTTGACATAAAAAAAGACTTTTGTTAAATATAGAAAAAAAAATGAGGACAGCACTTATTGATTACTCAGAACGTGTGCGTTTGTATAACTTAATTCCCAACATCAAAAGAATTGCTAATCCAATTAGCCCCAGCATCCCATAAGCCATATTAAGTGTGCTTTTGAGTAACACTAAAAACACAACAGCGAAAAGAATTAAAGTCGCACCTTCATTCCAGAGGCGCATAAAACTGGAGGTATAGTTGATGTGATCGTTTTGAAGCTCCCTAAAAATAAGGTGCGTTTTGATATGGTAGGCGATTAAAAGCACTACAAACGCTAATTTTGCATGCATCCAAGATTGTTCAAACCAGTAGGGGGCTAAAGCTAAAAGCCAGATTCCAAATAATATCGCAAGAATCGCCGACGGCCACGTGATGATATACCATAAGCGTTTGGCCATCAATTTTAATTGCGCCCCTAAAATTTCTCTGTCTGGAGAGGATTTTTGAGAGGCTTCAATATGATATATAAAAATGCGTGGGATATAAAACAATCCTGCAAACCATGTAATTACAAAAATCAAGTGAAGTGATTTGATATAGTTATAATACTCCATAATTATGGTTTTGAAATTAATTTTGTTGAAACTTCTCTATATAATATAAATGCCGTGACTAAGGTAGATAGTACATCTGATACAGGAAACGCCATCCATACGCCGAGTTCGCCATACCATAAAGGTAATATAAAAATAAGAGGAATAAAGAAAAATCCTTGTCGAGATAACGTTAGCAACAATGCCGGTACTGCTTTGCCTACAGCCTGAAAATAGGCCGACCCAATCAATTGAATCGCGATAATGGGGGTTGCTGCAAACACCCAACGCATCGCAGTAGGTGTTTTTTCGATCACCAAAGGATCTGTCGTAAACATGCGTGTGATCAGTTCTGGGAAGCCTATCAACATGACAAAAACAATAGAAGCCATCGCCATCGAATATATAATTGCAATTCGAATCGTATGTTTGACACGGTCATAATTTTGTGCGCCATAATTATACCCCGCAATGGGCACAAAGCCTTGGGTAATTCCAAAAATTGGAAATAGTGCAAACATTAGCATTCGAGATACAATGGCATAAGATGTCACCGAGGTTTCTCCTCCAAAATCAAATAAAATATTGTTCATTAACAGATAGGTAACACTTACAATAGCTTGGCGTGAAAGTGTCACTAATCCTAAATTACTAATTTCTGAAACAATCGATTTTTGTAATTTAAAATGTGGCCATGAAATTTTCATTTCAGAATTCTTAGAGCAAAAAAACCAAAAAATAAACGCAAAACAAAGGACATAAGATCCTGTAGTCGCCCAAGCAGCCCCCATCATACCCAAATCCAAAATGTTTATAAAAACAACATCCAAAAGTAAATTTGATACCGAGGGAATCATCAAGGCATACATTGCAAACTTGGGTTTACCCTCTGCACGAATTACCGTATTACCCATCATTGAGAGTGCCAGAAAAGGCACGCCATATAGCACAATCCTATAGTATGTTTTTGCAGGTTCAAAAATGGTCCCCTTACCGCCAAAAGTAGGGATAATTCCATCGATATAGTACAACCCAAAAAAGACAAGAATAACCGTTAATAAAATGGTCATTGTGATTTGATTTCCAAACGTTTTTAGAGCTTTTGGAGTTTCTTTAGCACCCAATGCTCTCGATATAATCGAAGACCCTCCTATTCCGATAGACATCCCTAGCGCAGCTATAAAAAATGAGACGGGTAGCACTACATTTATGGCCGCTATAGCCTGTGATCCAATCCAATGGCCCACAAAAATAGTGTCCACTAAAATATTAAGTGACATGACTAAAATCCCAATAGATGCAGGAACCGCCTGCCTGATTAATAGTTTCCCAATGGTTTCAGTGCCAAAATCTTGTGGTGTAGATGCAATCATTCAGTCGGGCGTTATTTCGAAGTCCATGCGGTTACCCATTTTGCAAGAAGCGATACCCAAGCCGGATCGTCGTTCAAACAGGGGATGGTTGTAAAGTCTTTTCCGCCAACTTCATGAAAAATTTCTTCGCCTTCCATCGCAATTTCTTCAAGAGTTTCTAAACAATCACTGACAAAAGCTGGTGTTGCAATGGCCATTGATTTTGTACCTTCTTTTCCTAAACGTTCAATCGTTCGATCGGTATACGGCTGTAACCAAGGATCAAATCCTAAACGGGATTGAAACGAGGTTGAGTACACGGCATCTTCAAGACCTAACTCTTCGCCAACCAAACGGGTGACTTCTAGACACTGGTGTTTGTAGCAATACGTATGGGCTTCGGACGGCGTAACACAACATGATTTGTCTATTTTACAATGTGATTTAGTAATGTCGCTTTTTCGAATATGACGTTCTGGAATACCGTGATATGAAAATAATAAATGTTCGTATGTTTTTCCTTTTAAAGATGCCTTTATCGTATTGGATAAAACTTTGATATACTCCGGATTATTGTAAAACGGAGGCAAGTCAGATAGGGTCAATTGTGGAAAATGTACATCTCTTAATTCCTTTGCAAGTACCAAGATTGTTTCGGTAGTAGCCATCGCATATTGGGGATATAAAGGTACAATTAATACCTCATCGACGCCTTGATCAACGAGCTTTTGAAGTCCATTTTTTATGGTCATACTGCCATAGCGCATGGCAAGAGCTGTGGGTATTTCAACCTCTTGTTTTAATTTATGCTCTAAGCGTTCTGACAAAACGATTAGAGGAGAGCCTTCTTCCCACCATATTTTTTTGTAGGCTTTAGCAGAAATTTTTGGTCGTGTATTTAGGATGATGCCTTTGACCAAAAGTGTTCGTGCCCATAAAGGTACATCGATCACGCGTTCGTCCATCAAAAATTCACCTAAATATTTTTTCACATCTTTGGGAGTAGGGCTATCTGGAGACCCTAGGTTTACTAATAAAACACCTTTCATATTGGTTAATTAAGAGATTGAATATATTTTTTGGGAGTGGTCCCGTATTGTTTTTTAAATGCTGAAATAAAATGACTGGCTGTACTATAGCCAACTTTTAGTCCAACTTCATTAACGTTATGTGCGCCTGATTCTAATAGTTTTCGAGCAACTTCCATTTTGTAATCAAATAAAAAGCCATAGACCGTGGTGCCATAAATTTGCTTAAACCCTTCTTTTAGTTTCTTTAAACTTAAATCAATTTCAACGGCTAAAGCCGTTAAGGTTGGCGGTTCGGATAAGCGGTTGATAATAATATCTTTGGCTTGTCTGATTTTTACCACATTGGAATCATCTACCAGAAAAGGGCATTGTTCTATGTTGGCTTCTTCGCCCCTATTAAAATATAAGCTTAGTAACTCATACGCTTTACCTTTAAAATATAAAGACTTGATCGTTGTGTTTAAATTGTAATTAATAAGTTGATTTAACACGATGGCCATTGAGGGCGTAATGTGACCATCTTTATAGTATTTTTTGTCTTGATTATCTTCACTCAAAAACGTGATATAGTCCGCTTCATGAGAAAATAATCCGTGAAATTTTTTAATGGAAATTAATAATGAGACCACCCAAGACGTAGGATCGACTTCCAAATAAATAGGTAAATCTCTTTGGGGGTTATAGAGCAATAACGAGTTTTCATCAGAAATATTAAGACTATAAGTACCGTTGTTAAACACAAACTTACATTGACCTTTCAAACAAAAATGAAATTGAATAAATGAGCTATCTATTTCCTTTTCAAGGAGTTGGACTTCTGAGGTTTCATTTTGATAGGTCATCACAATAAACCCTGGTTCAACTGCTGTTTCTAAAAAAGATCCTTGAGCGATATTTTTTGGACGGGGTCCTGCACTTTCTATATGGTCTTTATTTAGATTCATTATAAATAAAAATTTAGGTTTCTAATGTTTCGTATCTGCAAAAATACTAATTTTAACAAAAATAACTAAATAATACATGCAAACCTCTAAACGACATATAAAGTTCTTCTAGCGTTATTTTTTACAAATCAAAGCGGTTATTTTTGTCGTGAAATATTTCCAAATACCGTAATGGAGCAATTCAATAAATCAGAAAGTACCTATTTCTATGTCATTGGTCTCAGCTATAAAAAAGCAGATGCCAAGATGCGTGGAGAATTTAGTTTAGACCATAACGCTAAAACAAATTTGATGGTACAAGCCAAAGCTAGCGGCATTGAAAGTTTGGTGGCGACTTCTACCTGTAATCGAACAGAAATATACGGGTTTGCAAGACATCCTTTTGAGCTTATTAAATTGCTTTGCGATAATACTCAGGGGACTGTAGAAGATTTTCAAACGGTAGCTTATGTGTATAAAAATAGTGATGCTATTCAACACATGTTTAAAGTAGGTGCTGGATTGGATAGTCAAATTTTGGGGGATTTTGAAATTATTAGTCAGCTAAAACTAAGTGCTAAAATTTCTAAAAAACACCAATTACTAAATGCATACTTAGAACGTTTAATCAATTCTGTCATTCAAGCCAGCAAACGTATAAAAACTGAAACAGAATTATCTTCAGGGGCTACATCAGTATCTTTTGCTTCTGTACATTATATCAAGAAAACAGTAGATGCGATTTCGACAAAAAATATTTTACTTTTTGGCACTGGGAAAATTGGGCGTAACACTTGTGAGAATCTCATAAAACATACCAAAAACGAACACATTACCCTCATTAACCGCACACGAGATAAAGCGGATAAAATTGCTGGTAAATTTAAACTCCTCGTTAAAGATTACAGTCAATTACAAGAAGAAATTGGTAATGCCGACATTTTAATCGTTGCTACAGGAGCACAAAACCCAACGATCGATAAACACCTTATTCAAAATAAAAAACCATTACTGATTCTCGATTTATCTATTCCAAAAAATGTAGATGAGAACGTAAAGGAATTGCCACAAGTCACCTTAGTGCATTTGGATCATTTATCTCAAATGACCGATGAAACTTTAGAAAACAGAAAACAATTTATCCCTGTTGCCGAAAGTATCATTACAGAAATAAAAGCAGAGTTTGAAGCATGGATCGACAATCGAAAATTTGCACCGACCATCAAAGCATTAAAAGAGAAGTTACAAGTTTTTGCGACTTCTGAAGTTGATACGCAGCGAAAAAAAATAAACGAGTTTAATGAAGTTCAAGCGGAATTAATCAGTGCCAACTTAGTTCAAAAAATAACCAACCATTTTGCACACCATTTGAAAGACGACACAATTTCTAGAAATGAAAGTCTCGAACTCATAAAAAAGGTGTTTCAATTAGATTCTAAAAAACATGTCTAAAATTATTCGAATTGGTACCCGTGATAGCGCCCTTGCGCTTTGGCAGGCAAAAACCGTGCAATCTCAACTCCAACATTTAGGACATGAAACCGTGTTGATCCCTGTAAAATCTACAGGAGATTTGATCCTAAACAAACCCATTTACGAGCTCGGAATAACTGGTGTGTTTACCCGTACCTTAGATATCGCCCTGCTCAACGAAGAAATTGATATTGCTGTACACTCCCTAAAAGACGTACCTACAGTGCTGCCAGATGGCATAATCCAGGCCGCTGTCTTGAAGCGCGGTAACATTAGAGATACTCTGGTATTTAAAACCAATGAAGAGTTCTTGGCTCAGAAAGACGCCGTAATTGCAACCGGAAGTTTACGACGAAAAGCGCAATGGCTCAACCGCTATCCTACACATAGTATTGTGGGCTTAAGAGGAAACGTAAATACAAGACTCCAAAAATTAGAAAACAACGATTGGAATGGCGCCATTTTTGCGGCTGCCGGCTTAGGACGACTGGAGCTAACCCCCGAAGATTCTGTAAATCTGGAATGGATGGTCCCTGCACCAGCACAAGGCGCTGTGATGATTGCAAGCCTGAAAACAAACACAGAAGCTATTGAAGCCTGTGCACCACTTAATCATGAAGAAACAGAAATATCAACAAAAATTGAACGCGAATTTCTTAATAAATTAGAAGGCGGTTGTAGTGCCCCTATTGGAGCACTGGCCTACATAAAAGATGAAGAAATTCATTTCCATGGTATCGTTTTGAGTTCCGATGGGACTAAAAAAATTGAAGCCAAACGAACTGCAAAATTAGGAGAGCATTATACGCTTGTCGACGACTGTGTCGAGTTTATTCTAAGTCGAGGTGGAAAAACGCTGATAGGCACCACAACAAAGGAAGAAATTCCTACAACGATATTTTCGTCAAAACTACTAAGCCCAGGGCAAAAAGATTTATTTAACAACACGCTTAGGGTAGAAAGTTCAGATTTTATAAAAACGTCGGCAAATAGAATCAAACCCGTGCATTTAAAAGCAGCTCATAAAAATGTTGTCATTACAAGTAAAAATGGCGTTGATGCCATCTTAAATAATTGTGCAGTTGAAGATCTAAATTTTGAAACCATCTACTGTGTTGGAAGACGTACCAAACGCCTTATAGAACAAAAAATTGGCCCTGTCAAACATTCAGAAAAAAACGCCAAAGCATTAGCGAATTATCTGGTGGATTATATTGAAGGTTCCGAAGTTACCTACTTTTGTAGTGATATTCGGATGGATGATTTACCCTCTATTTTAGAAAAAAGCAATATTAATGTGCAAGAAATTGAAGCCTATAGCACCAAACTTGAAGCGCCTAAATTGGCAGATTCTATAGAAGGTGTTATGTTTTATAGTCCCTCTACAATTCAAAGTTTTTTACAAAAAAATACCCCTAATTGTATTGCATATTGCATTGGTGAAAGCACTGCAAAAGAAGCAAAAAAACATTTCAAAGACGTGAGAGTGGCCAAAATTCCAACTGTGGAAAGTGTCATCGAACTCGTTAATCAAAATTATATTTAAACGTTATGATCAAAAACGATTTATTTTTAAAAGCACTTAGAGGAGAAACTGTTGAACGTCCACCTGTTTGGATGATGCGCCAAGCGGGGCGTTATTTACCAGAATTTATAGCCATTCGAGAAAAATATGATTTTTTTACACGATGTCGTACTCCCGAGCTTGCCAGTGAAATAACCGTTCAACCCATCAGACGTTATGGAATGGATGCCGCTATTTTGTTTTGCGACATTTTGGTGATTCCACAAGCTATGAATATTGAGGTACAAATGAAGCCTAATTTTGGTCCGTATTTACCAAATCCTGTGCGTACCCAAAAAGACGTTGACAATGTTATTGTCCCAGATGTGACGGTAGAATTGGACTATGTCTATCAAGCCATTAAGGCCACAAAAGAATTATTAAATGACGATATTCCGTTGATTGGTTTTGCAGGCTCACCATGGACGATTTTATGCTATTGTGTACAAGGCCAAGGCAGTAAAAACTTTGATAAAGCCAAAGAATTTTGTTTTACCAACCCAATGGCTGCGCATCAATTGTTACAAAAAATTACAGATACGACGATTGCTTATCTTAAGGAAAAAGTCAAAGCGGGTGTCAATGCCGTTCAACTATTTGATTCGTGGGGCGGCATGCTTTCACCTACGGATTATCAAGAATTTTCATGGCAGTATATCAATCAAATTATAGAAGCTTTAAAAGATGGTGCTCCTGTCATTGCTTTTGGTAAAGGCTGTTGGTTTGCTTTGGGTGAGATGGCAAAATCAAACGCTTCAGCCTTGGGAATTGACTGGACCTGTTCGGCTCGAAACGCACGGTATTTAACTGGAGGAAACATAACACTTCAAGGAAATTTTGACCCGTCGCGTTTACTATCCCCACCTGCCGAAATTAAAAAGATGGTCCACCAAATGATTAATGAATTTGGGAAAGACAAATACATTGTGAATTTGGGACATGGAATTTTACCTAACATTCCTATTGATCATGCGAAAGCATTTATTGACGCTGTTAAAGAATATAAAAGCTAAAATGTGATTGCGAAATTCGACACATATTATATAGAAGCCATTCAAGAAAAAGATGCTTGGAATCTATGTAATTTTATGGTAGCGAATGAAGACCGCTTTAAACGCTATCTTCCTAAAACCATAGCGCATACTTCGACCCCGGACCTATCAAAACAATTTTGTGAAAAGAAAGTAAAACAATTTAAGCGGGAAGAAGAGTTTCTATTTACACTAAAAGAAAACCAAACAAACACCTTTGCTGGCTTGGTCTATCTAAAGGCTTTAGATTGGATTAAAAAACAAGGTGAGTTTGCCTATTGTATTGGCTATCCATTTGAAGGAAAAGGAATCACAACAAACGCAATTAAAATTTTGTCTAAGTATGCCTTCGAAAACATAGGATTGGAAACATTGCAAATTATCGTTCACTCGACGAATGTGTCAAGTACAAAAATTGCTCAAAATTGTAATTTCAGTTGGGTAAAAACTCTTAAAAAGGAGTTCACGCCTATAGGAGAAGAGCCATTAGACATGGAATTATACGAATTATATCCTCAAATAAATCCCTTAAAATGAAAGATAAATTCTTTAAATACATCGAAAAATTACAAGACAGCATCACTTCAAAACTTGAATTGATTGATGGGGCTGCAACGTTCCAAGAAGATATTTGGAAACGCCCAGAAGGCGGTGGCGGCCGAACACGTGTAATCGAAAATGGCGCCGTTTTTGAAAAAGGTGGTGTTAATATTTCCGGCGTTCACGGTAAATTACCAGCCTCTATGCAAGCCTATTTTAAGGTTGGCGATGTTGATTTTTTTGCCTGTGGACTGAGTTTGGTCTTGCATCCAAAAAATCCGATGGCTCCCACAGTGCATGCCAATTGGCGGTATTTTGAAATGTATAACGAACAAGGTGATGTCATCGATCAGTGGTTTGGTGGCGGGCAAGATTTGACGCCTTATTATCTGTTTGAAGACGATGCCATCCATTTTCATCAAACCTGTAAAAATGCTTGTGACAAGCACAATCCCGATTTCTATCCCGCCTACAAAAAACGTTGTGACGACTATTTTCACAATAGCCATCGCAACGAAGCACGAGGCATTGGCGGTCTGTTTTTTGATTATTGCAAGGCTACAGAAAACATGAGTATGGAACAGTGGTATGCGTTTGTGAGCGAAGTAGGCGATAGCTTTTTGGAAGCCTATGTTCCTATTTTAGAAAAAAGAATCCATTTGCCATATACCTCTGAAGAACGCAACTGGCAAGAAATTAGAAGAGGACGTTATGTAGAGTTTAATTTAGTGCATGATAAAGGCACTCTTTTTGGACTCAAAACAAATGGAAGAATTGAAAGTATTTTGATGAGTTTACCCCCCCATGTACAGTGGGTGTACGACCATCATCCAGAGCCAAACAGTAGAGAAGAACAATTAATACGGGTGTTAAAAACCCCAGTTGAATGGGTTTCTTAGGTTTAA
Organism: Flavobacteriaceae bacterium; assembly: GCA_018608735.1. GTDB lineage: Bacteria > Bacteroidota > Bacteroidia > Flavobacteriales > Flavobacteriaceae > Hel1-33-131. Next base: position 12,456 of record JABAYZ010000023.1, read on the forward strand.
AACTTAAAGCAATACGTTAAAAGTTATGGTAGATTATAAAAATTACAAAGTATGGCAAAAGTCTCATGATCTTGTGATTGATATTTATCAGATAACATCAGCTTTTCCAAAGTCTGAGCAATTCAATCTTGTTTCACAAATTAACCGCGCAAGCTTATCTGTCCCAACCAACATTGTTGAAGGTTGTGGCAGAGAAACTCAAAAGGAATTTATCTCTACAAAAGATTCTAAAGCACTTTTGAAAAAAATAGATGAGATTAAAAAAATGTTATTTTCATTAATCAAAACCATTAAAAAATCACTTTAAGCCATTAGCTTGAAGCTTAAAACTAATATTATGTATCCAATTAAAAGAAATAGACGCTTACGGACCAATGCTTCCATCCGTAGTTTAGTAAGAGAAACGATCATTACACCAAGTGATTTTTTAGTGCCTTTATTTGTGGTAGAAGGCAAAGGAATCAAGTCTGAAATCCCCTCTATGCCCAACTATTTTAGATTTAGTTTGGATACCCTAGAAGCTGAAATAAAACTCCTTTGGAGCTTAGGGTTAAAGTCTGTATTGGTGTTTGTGAAAGTGGCGGACGCGCTTAAAGACAACAAAGGTACGGAGGCCTTAAATTCTAATGGCTTGATGCAACGCGCCGTAAAAACCATTAAAAATGTATGTCCAGAACTATTGGTCATGACCGATGTTGCGTTGGATCCCTACTCCATATATGGTCATGATGGAATTGTGGCTAATGGAATTATCCAAAATGATGATACCGTTGAAATCTTGACTGGAATGAGTTTATCTCATATCGAAGCGGGTGCCAATTTTGTAGCCCCAAGTGATATGATGGATGGTCGAATTTCAAGTATTCGTGAAGCCTTTGAGGATGATGGCTATGTTGATGCTGGAATTATGAGTTATAGCGCCAAATATGCCTCTTCATTTTATGGCCCTTTTAGAGATGCTTTGGACTCTGCTCCCGTAGATTCTAAGAACATTCCTAAAGATAAAAAAACCTATCAAATGGACTATGCTAATCGTTTTGAAGCGATGAGAGAAACCGAAATGGATATCGATGAAGGCGCAGATATTGTAATGGTCAAGCCTGGGTTGGCATATTTAGACATTCTTAGAGAAATTAAAAACGAATTTGATGTGCCTGTAGCGGCCTATCAAGTGAGTGGTGAATATGCTATGATTAAGGCCGCAAGCGAAAAAGGATGGCTCGATCATGACCAAGCAATACTAGAAACGACAATGGCATTCAAACGTGCTGGAGCCGATATTATTGCCAGTTATTTTGCCAAAGACATTGTAAAACTAATAGGGTAGTACACCCTTGTATTTACTAAAAATTAGTTAATTATTGTTTATAGTTTCGGGCGTTTTGTTAAGTTTGCAACACCCAAAACTATTTATGTATGAAAAAAGTAACCCTAATTTTGGCCTGTGCTTTACTGGTGTTTTCCTGTGTAAAAACAGACTTAGTCAACGATCGTGTTGATCCTAAACTTTTCATTTCAAATCCTTTGATATCATTAAAAGATGGAGAATCTCATCAATTTGAGGTGAACTATTTTAATTATGTAGGAAAAGAAATTGAAAACCCCAACGTTAGTTGGAGTAGTAATAATGAAGCCGTTTTAACCATTACTGAAGATGGACTTGCAACAGGTGTAGATTTCGGGTCAGCATCTGTAACAGTAAACCTCATTACTGACGAAGAAAGACTGACAATTACCAACGATGACCTTTTGGAAGTGTCAACATTTACAGCACTTGAGTCAGGAGGATTTGAAGGCACCATTGTCACTACAAGTTCCTACCAATTGGAAGGGAGTTACGTTTTGGAGGTACAAGATAATGATGTCCTTAGACTTTCTTTAGGAGATGACTATAAAGCCGATACCAGCCTGCCTGGACTTTATGTTTATTTGGGCAACAACCCAACCTCCATTGCAAATGCCTATGAAATTTGTGCAGTTACTGTTTTTCAGGGTGCTCACTTTTACGACTTGCCTGAATCCATTGGGCTTTATGACTATAACTACATATTATACTGGTGCAAACCCTTTGGTGTGAAAGTTGGTGAAGGTAAAATACAATAACCCCCTTACTATGAAAAAAACAATTATTTTAAGCCTACTATTTGTGTTTACATGTCCATTTTTTAGCTATGCACAATGGTTAGAAAAAAAAGGAGATGGCTACTTCAAACTAAGTGCTTGGGCGCTTGAAGCTGATCGCCACTATACCAATTCGGGGGCAACAGACCCCAATGCCACACGTGGGACTTTTAATTTAAGTCTGTATGGAAAATATGGACTCTCAGATGACTGGGATATTGTTGCTTACGTTCCGTTTTTTGTAAAAACCTATCAGAACCATCAAGTATCTACAGTAACTAATGAAACCATTCTAGATGGCGAAGAACACACAAGTTTTGGAGACATGAATTTAGGAGTCGTGTATCGTTTATTTAAAAAATCAAAACACGCCTTTTCTGTAGCGCTAACTTTAGGAATTCCCTCTGGGGACAGCAACGGCGGCAGCGATGGAAGTTATCAAACTGGAGATGGCGAGTTTAATCAGGAGCTTCGTTTCAATGCAGGCTCATCGTTTAAACTTTTTAAACACCCTTTTTATGCCAAAGGCTACCTCGGTTTTAACAACAGAACTGAAGGGTTTTCGGATGAAATAAAATTTGGATTCGAGACAGGAACTGGTTTATTGAAAAACAGGTTGTTGCTTTTGCTGCGTTCTAATTCCGTAAAATCTCAAAAAAATGGCAGCTTAAGTGCCGCCAATAGTAATGGGAGTATCTTTGCCAATAACGTTGAATTTGTAAGTGTTGGTGGAGAAATTGCTTGGAAATTTACCGAAAAAATAGGGTTGAGTTTTGCCTATAGTTCTGCAATCTCTGGAAAAGTGATTTATGCTGCGCCTAGTTATTCCGCAGGAGTGTTTTATTTACTGAAATAAGACGTACGGGGGTGTTTATTTATTTTTATATTTACAACACCATAAATACACATAAATGAAAAAATTCATAATACGTATATCCATTATTATTGGAGTTATAATCGCAGCACTCTACATCACAGATACTGATTATCTGTTAAAGGCGGTACGCACCATATATATTAAAGGATACACCACTGCCTATCTAGAAGACTATAAAGAGTTTGATAATGTAATTGTTGAAAATGGAACGCCACAACTATGGCCTATTCATAAAAACTATAACTCTGTCAAGGAGTCCGAAACTTTAGTGAATTACAATATCACCACAGGAACTGTCGCTTATGTGATCATAAAAAATGATAGTGTATGGTTTGAAAATTACTACGATGGTTTTAATGAAAGTTCTAAAACCAATTCATTTTCAATGGCCAAAAGTTATGTGTCGGGTCTATTGGGAAAAGCAATTAGCGATGGCTATATCAAAAACTTGGATCAACCCGTGGGCGATTTTTTTCCTGAATTTAACGAAGGCTTGGCAGCTCAAATGACCGTTGGAGATTTATCTTCTATGGCATCAGGGACAAACTGGGACGAGGAATATTACTCGCCACTATCTATCACAACACGGGCCTATTTTGATGATGATTTAGAAAAAGTACTTCTGGGTGTAAAAGTCGTGAATCAACCCGGGAAATCTTATAAATATGCTAGTGGGGACACACAGTTATTGGCTATGGTTTTGGAAAAAGCAACTGGCAAAAAACTATACGATTATCTTTCAGAAAGTTTTTGGAAACCTTTAGGTAGCGTAAACTCGACCCTATGGCAAGTAGATAGTAAAGAGCATGATTTAGTAAAAGCATACTGTTGTATTGCGAGTAATGCCAAGGACTTTGCGCGTTTCGGAAAACTTTATAAAGACCATGGAAAATGGAATGGCACGCAAGTGCTCGATTCTACTTTTATTGCAAAATCATTAACTCCTCGATTTCCAGAGAGCCCTCAATACGGCTATGGATGGTGGCTTCAAAAACGCGAGGATAAATCCTTTTTTATGATGAGAGGTCATCTTGGTCAATACGTTATTGTAGAGCCTTCTGATAATGTCATTATTGTAAGGCTCGGGCATGAAAAATCTCCGGATGCTAGCTCACAAGTTTTCTCTGATGATATTTCAGTATATATCGAAGAAGCTTATAAAATGCTGTCAAATGATCCACAAACTCAACCTTGAAAATCTTCTATTTCTAGACATTGAAACGGTTCCGGAAACCGAACACTATTCTGAGCTATCAGAAGAAAAAAAACTGCTTTGGGAACAAAAATCAAAATACCAACGCAAAGAGGACTACAGTCCGGAAGCCTTTTATGATCGCGCTGGCATTTGGGCAGAATTTGGAAAGATTGTCTGTATTTCTGTTGGCTATTTTACCTTTGTCAATTCGGAACGCACATTTAGAGTCACTTCATTTTTTGGAGAAGAACGCCCTCTTCTTTTAGAATTTAAAACCCTTATTGAAACCCATTTTTCAAAACCTAAACATTTATTGTGTGCTCATAATGGAAAGGAGTTTGACTTTCCTTATATCGCACGAAGAATGATTGTCCATAATATAACACTTCCTGTAAAACTAAATTTGTTTGGCAAAAAACCTTGGGAAGTTCCCCATCTTGACACCCTCGAATTGTGGAAATTTGGCGACTATAAACACTACACTTCATTAAAACTATTAACAAATGTCCTCGGAATTCCCTCGCCAAAAGATGACATTGATGGCAGTGAAATATTCCGTGTATTCTATGAAGAAAACGATATTGAACGTATTGTTAGCTATTGTCAGAAAGATACTATTGCTGTTGCACAAATTATTCTAAGACTCCGTGGAGAGGCCTTATTAGAAACGGAAGAAATTGCTTATATTTAAGCAATGAATCAATCACCTATTCTTAGTGTTCAAAACCTCAACGTTGCCTTTAAATCCAATACGGGATTAAATCAAGTGTTGCATGGCATATCCTATGACTTATTTTCAAATGAAATTCTTGGAATTGTTGGTGAATCTGGCAGCGGAAAATCGGTGGCAGCACTCGCAATTATGGGGTTGTTACCCCCTAAAAAGAGTGTGATTAATTCGGGAGGAATTCTATTCAATGATGTCGATATTCTACAATACTCACAACCGCAATTAGAAGGTCTTCGCGGTCAAAAAATAGCGATGATCTTTCAAGAGCCTATGAGTGCTTTGAACCCCTCAATGTGTTGTGGAACACAAGTGATAGAAATCTTATTACAGCACACAACCACTACCCAAAAAGCAGCAAAAGACGAGGTTATTCGTTTGTTTAACGCGGTGAAAATTCCAACGCCAGAAGACACCTTTAAAAAGTATCCTCACGAAATTTCTGGGGGTCAACAACAGCGGGTTATGATTGCTATGGCAATTGCTTGTAAACCTGATATCCTAATTGCAGACGAGCCCACAACGGCCTTAGATGTGACCGTTCAAAAAGACATTATAACCCTGTTAAAAACACTCCAAAAAGAATCTAAAATGAGTGTGATTTTTATCAGTCACGATTTGGCTTTGGTTTCTGAAATTGCCAATCGCATCTTGGTGATGTACAAAGGAACTATTGTAGAACGTGGCGATACAAAATCCGTATTTAAAACACCTAAAGAAGACTATACAAAGGCACTCATCGGTGCACGACCAACACTGAAATCACGCTTAAAACAACTCCCTACCATAAGTGATTTTTTATCTAACTCAATTTCAAAGCAGATCATTTCAAAAGCAGCTCGAGCCGAAAAGCATAAAGAAATTTATAGTCAAGCGCCTTTATTAGAGGTCATAAATCTTGAAAAAACATATTTCTCTAAAGCTTCTTTTTTTGGAGCAAAAACCACTTTTAAGGCGGTAGATGCGGTGAGCTTTAAAGTTTATGCCGGAGAAACCATGGGGCTTGTAGGCGAATCAGGTTGTGGTAAATCGACATTAGGAAAGGCTATTTTACAACTCGATAGAGCCACCGCGGGTACTCTAAAGTATAAAGGCAAAGACATTACAAACCTATCCAAAAAAGACTTGCGAACATTGCGAAAAGACATTCAGATTATTTTTCAGGACCCCTACGCGTCTTTGAATCCGCGCATCACTGTTGGGAAAGCGATTATGGAACCAATGCAAGTGCACAAACTGTTTAAATCTGATACTGAACGCAAAGCCAAAACTATTGAAATTTTAGAAAAAGTAGGGCTCGAAAACTCCCATTTTGACCGCTATCCGCATGAGTTTTCTGGAGGGCAACGGCAACGGATTGGTATTGCGCGTACCATTGCGGTGGAGCCAAAATTGATTGTCTGTGACGAATCCGTTTCAGCCTTGGATATTTCGGTACAAGCTCAGGTGCTTAATTTATTGAATGCTTTAAAAAAAGACTACGGGTTTACCTATATTTTCATCTCCCACGATTTGGCGGTCGTCAAATTTATGTCGGATCAGTTAATGGTGATGAATCAAGGAAGCATAGAAGAACTTGGAGAAGCCGATGCGATTTATGAATCGCCCCAAAAGGCATATACTAAAGCATTGATCGACGCCATCCCGAAAGGGATATAAGTTTATAAAAATGAAAATACTAAAATTTAAAAGTAAAAAAGATTTCTTATTTCAGTTGATAACTCTTGGGATCGTGGGGTTTTGTATAAGTATGGTTGTAGTCGAGGGAGTGGGTACCGAACTTGACAAATGGAACTTTATCACTATAAACATATTACTATTCGTTTGTGGGTTTATTATGGTACTTCCTATGAGCTAACTCAAACACACTTAAAATATAATTGTGGGCCCATTAAAGGGAAGATTGAGATTAAAGAAATCCGAGAAATTATAAAAGACAAAACACTTTGGGTCGGTTTAAAACCTGCCACTGCTAGAAAAGGTTTGATCATAAAATACGGCAAGTATGATGAAATTTATATCAGTCCAGAGACAAATGACAAATTCATAAATCATATTTTAGAACTAAACGACGCTATAAAAATAACTTCTAGTTAAAAATGATACTTATTCCGCTAGGTTATAACTCCATTTCTGGAATAACTCCATCCACAATAAGATGCCCCTCTGTGGCGTGTTGAATGGTTTCTACAGAGATTCCTGGGGCACGTTCTAAGAGTTTAAAACCCTCTTTGGTGACTTCCAAAACTGCCAAATTAGTCACGATTTTTTTGACACATCCCACTCCTGTCAGCGGCAAAGTGCAACGTTTTAAAAGTTTAGACGCGCCTTTTTTGTTGGTGTGCATCATGGCTACAATAATATTTTCGGCACTAGCAACCAAGTCCATCGCACCACCCATTCCTTTGACCATATAGCCTGGGATTTTCCAATTGGCAATATCGCCGTTCTCAGAGACTTCCATGGCGCCTAAGATGGTGAGGTGCACATGCTTACCTCGAATCATAGAGAAACTAGTGGCAGAATCAAAAAAACTAGCACCATCAAGCGTGGTGATGGTTTGTTTTCCGGCGTTAATTAGGTCTGCATCTTCTTCGCCCTCAAAAGGAAATGGCCCCATACCTAAGACCCCATTTTCACTTTGAAATTCAACTTCAATATCATCGCGAACATAATTTGCTACTAAAGTAGGGATCCCAATACCAAGGTTCACATAGTATCCATTTTGGACTTCTTTTGCAATACGTTTAGCAATACCATTTTTGTCTAACATGATTATGATTTTTGTCTTAGGGTTCGTTTTTCAATGCGTTTTTCGTAGTCTTTGCCTTGGAAAATGCGTTGCACAAAAATTCCAGGAATGTGAATTTGATTGGGGTCTAGAGATCCAACAGGGACTAACTCTTCAACCTCAGCAACCGTAATTGTGGCCGCCCCACACATATTGGGATTAAAATTTCTTGCAGTGGCTTTAAACACTAAATTCCCTGCGGCATCCCCTTTCCAGGCTTTCACAAAAGAAAAATCGGCCTTAAAAGCCATTTCTAAAACATACATTTTACCGTCAAATTCGCGGATTTCTTTACCCTCGGCGACTTCTGTTCCATAGCCTGCCGGGGTGTATATCGCTGGAAATCCTGCTTGTGCCGCACGACAACGTTCGGCTAAAGTACCTTGTGGTATCAGTTCAACATCCAATTCTCCTGAAAGCATTTGACGTTCAAATTCATCGTTCTCGCCTACATAGGACGATATCATTTTTTTAATTTGATGTTTTTGAAGTAATAGTCCGAGACCAAAATCATCAACCCCAGCATTATTTGAAATACAGGTGAGCTTATTAACATTCATATCTACGAGTTCGGAAATTGCGTTTTCGGGGATTCCACACAATCCAAAACCACCAAGCATTAAGGTCATTCCGTTGGATACGCCTTCGAGGGCTTCTTTTACATTTGCTACTTGTTTGTTTATCATTGGTTTGATTTATGGAAAAAAGTACAAAAAAAATCTTATTAATCTCCTGCTTTTACTAGAAATCGATATCGGGAGTAATCGTTGTGTTAGTTGTTGGAGTTTCATCCCCATCTTCAGGGGTAGACTCACAGTCAACCAAGATAGAAAGATTTTCGGGCACTACAAAATCTTCGATTGAAATGCCTAACTCTTCGATTGTATAACAGCTTCGCATATAATTTGCCCATATTGGAAGCGCCATAGAAGCACCCTGTCCATAGGTGATTGATCTAAAATGAGTGGCACGGTCTTCGCCTCCAACCCAAACACCAGTAACCAAGTTGGGAACCATTCCCATAAACCATCCATCACTTTGATTTTGTGTAGTCCCTGTTTTACCTGCGATTGGATTCGTAAATTGGTACGGGTAACCTGTTACAACTTCTTTATACACCGCTTGATTTTTAAGCGCAGAGTGGCGCAAACGTTGGCCAGAGCCATATTGCGTCACACCCTCCATGAGTTTCACCGTCACATAAGCCACTTCTTTACTAAGCACGTCTTTTGTTTCTGGAGCATTTTGAAATAATATGGTTCCACTTTTGTCTTCGATTCGGGTTACCATTACAGGTTTTGTGTATACGCCTTGATTTGCAAACGTGGAGTATGCAGCAACCATTTCGTAAACACTTAAATCAGGAGTTCCGAGCGCTATTGATGGAACTGCTGGGATGTCTTGAGTAACCCCTAAACTTCGTGCCAAATTGATTACTGGTTGTGGTCCGATTAGATTCATTAGTCGGGCTGTAATGGTATTTCGGGAGTTTGCTAACGCGGACATAAGCGTTTCAAACCCTCCATAATTACCGCCGGAGTTTTTGGGTGACCATGGCTTCATGTTTCCATATTTCATGGCTTCGATCGTGATTTGAGATTTTGGAAAGGTATCACATGGAGATAAATGAAGTTGATCTATTGCGGCAGCATATACAAAAGGCTTAAACGTAGACCCAACCTGACGCTTACCTTGTTTGACCATATCATACTGGAAATGTTTAAAATTAACGCCACCAACCCATGCTTTTACGTGGCCTGTTTGGGGTTCCATCGACATCATCCCCGCTCTTAAAAATGATTTATAATAGCGCATAGAATCTCTAGGCGTCATGATGGTATCTATTTCGTTATTGTCTGCAGTCCATGAAAATATTTTCATAGGGACTGGCTTCTCAAACGATGCTAAAATTTCGGCGTTCGATTTTTTAAGTTCATACTTCATTTTTCGCCAACGTTCGGAACGGCGCATCCCACTATTTAAAAGTTCGGTTATTTCTTTGGAGTTCAAATCCTGAAAGGGTGCAGTACGGTTTCGTTTGGGTGTGTTTTGAACAAAGAACTCTGCCTGTAAATTGGTCATGTGTTCCTTGGTTGCTAGTTCTGCAAAGGTTTGCATGCGCGAATCCAAAGTGGTGTAAATTTTTAAACCGTCTTTGTAAATGTTATATTTATCTCCATTAGCTTTTGTGTTTTGAGGATTATTAACCCACTCTTTCATAAATGCTCTAAGGTAGGATCTAAAATAGGTGGCAATTCCTTCGCGATGTGATTCTGGAGTGTAATTGAGTCCCAAAGGCAATTGTTGCAACGAGTCTTTAATGTTTTCTTGAAGAAATCCATATTTAGACATTTGGCTTAACACGACATTTCGGCGGTTTTTAGTCCCTTCTGGGTTTCGTTTTGGGCGTGGATTGTAAAGTGACGAGTTTTTAAACATCCCTACTAACATTGCAGATTGATCGATACTTAAATCTTTGGGTTCTTTTCCAAAATAAATTCTGGAGGCGGATCGAATCCCGTCGGCATTATTTCCAAAATCATAAATATTAAAATATTGAGCAATAATTTCTTCTTTGGTGTATTGGCGCTCTAAACGTGTGGCAATCACCCATTCTTTGATTTTCTGAATGATTCGTCCAGCTTTGTCACGAGTGCCTTCTCCATGAAAAAGCTGTTTGGCTAACTGTTGAGAAATGGTGCTCGCTCCTCCTCCTTTGCCAAGTTTAACAACGGCTCGTACGGTTCCTCTTGCATCAATCCCAGCATGCTCGTAATGTCGAACATCTTCCGTCGCTATGAGGGCCTCTACAAGATGTTTGGGTAAATCATTATAGGCCACAGGGGTTCTATTGTCTTCATAATAAAATTTACCGAGGGTTTCACCATCTGCAGATATGATCTCAGTGGCTAAATTGGTACGGGGATTTTCTAAGGCAGTGTGGTCTGGCATGGCTCCAAAAGCGCCGAAAGATGCCAAAACAAAAATGAGGACGGCGCCTAAAATTAGCGCCAAAAACGTCATCCAAAACCAACGAATTGGTTTTGAAAAATCAAGAGGTGCTGTCTTTTTCTTTGCCATAATATCTATTTATTTGGGGATTCAATACTAAAACCAACATCGATAATTCCGTCAAGTTGAGCGACTCCGTTAGGGTTGCCTCTTTGGCGCATTGCGTGCTGAATTTGTATGTTGTATACTCCTTGCTCAGTAAAAACAAAAGGCATATCATAGCCTTTTAGCCAGAGTTTATGTTCTTTTATGGATGTAAATCCAGAACCCAAAAGCTCTCCGTTTGGTTTAGCCATGAGATACTCCATGGTGTCTTTTGTGACTTTTCCGTTTGGGTAATTTAATTCAACCACCAAAAACAAATTACTGAACTTATACGCATGTGTCGTTCTAAGTTTAACAAATAAATTATAAGGGTTAATCGTATCGGGGGCTATAAAACTGTAATCGATTGATTGTTGTTTGTCCCAACGGTCTGGTATAGATGTGTAACGATCAAACTGCTTGTTTTGTTGGCACGAAAATGCTACAAAAGCTAAAAAAAGTATCCAAAATAGGGGTTTACTTTGCATTGTTACTTTGAGGTCTTGGTTTAGTGTTGTTCTTATACTTTCTATTATTCTTTTTACGTCTTTTATTTTTTTGACGATTATTATTTTTAGGTTGATCAAATCGCGTTAAACTATCTTGACCAACAACGTTTTCAAAGTCTACTTTAGTATCTTCAACGACTTCAGTAGCATACTCTTCTAAACTGGCTACCTTTTTATTTTTTGCATTGACGGCAATAATTTCGTTGGCTTGACTAGTGGTCAGTTTGTGCCAATTCATCCATTCGCCTTCATAAGCATACCACATATGCCCTTTAAAAATATCTGTTTTCTGACAGACAGCTGTTCCTTTTTCTGTTCTTAATTTTACTTCTGTTTTTGGAAATGCTTTTAATGCGTCTAAGTAGGAATCTAGCTCATAGTTTAAACAACATTTCAGTTTTCCACACTGCCCTGCTAGTTTTAAAGGGTTTAAAGACAGTTGTTGATATCTGGCTGCAGAAGTATTAACCGATCTGAAATCTGTAAGCCATGTTGAACAACAGAGTTCGCGTCCACAAGATCCAATACCCCCAAGTCGTGCAGCTTCTTGACGAAGACCTACTTGTTTCATTTCGATTCGTGTTCTGAATTCCCTTGCAAACAACTTGATGAGTTCTCTAAAGTCTACACGTTCATCTGCGGTGTAATAAAATGTTGCTTTACTGGCATCGCCTTGAAATTCAATATCAGAGATTTTCATTTTCAGCTTTAAGTCAATTGCAAATTGTCTTGCTTTAACTTTCATGGCTTCTTCTTTGTCTCTGGCCTCAATCCAAATATCTATATCTCTTTGAGTGGCTTTGCGGTAAATTTTAAAAACATCTTCTGGATTTTCAGAGATTTTCTTTCGCTTCATTTGAACCTTAACCAATTCACCGGATAGGGTTACCATACCTATGTCGTGTCCCGAAGCGGCTTGAGTAGCTACAACGTCTCCAATACTTAAGGTTAAATTTTCAGTGTTTTTATAATATACTTTGCGCCCATTTTTAAAACGCACCTCAACCCAATTAAAAGGGGTGGAGCCATTGGGAAGTGTCATGTTAGAGAGCCAATCAAAAACAGTTAGCTTATTGCAGCTATCGGTTCCACATGTTCCATTGTTTTTACAGCCTTTTGGCTGACCGTCTTTCCCTGTTGAACAGCTTGTACATCCCATAATTTATATATATTGAATTTGTCAATGCAACAGCATTACAAATGCGCGTTAACTCTATGATCTAAAACGTAAATATAAGATTATTTGAGGACTTAAAAAATGAGGCGAACGCTATTTTCTGATCTCACAAAAACTTAAAGACTTCTCTTAAATTAAGAATGTGATGGCTTAGCGAGAGTGGCAAAGATATTTCTTAAATCTTTTTTGTATGGCAAATGATCTGCACGCCCTTTTTTGAAAATATCATTGCTATTGCCTTGCCCTTTTCGAAGTGCCTTTTGCTCTTCAAATGACATGCGATTGATGTCCATACAATTCGTAGAACAACAATTTTCCATGCTTTCTTTACAAGAATCGCATTGAATAAAAAGTAAGTGACATGCTTCGTTGGCACAGTTTACATGAATGTCAGCAGGTTCACCACATTGGTGACAGTTTGCAATCACATCCTCTGATATTTTCTCGGCACGACGCTGATCAAACACAAAATTCTTTCCAATAAACTTGTTTTCGATGGATTGATTTCCAACTTGACGGGCGTAATTAATAATTCCACCTTCCAATTGATATACATTCTTAAACCCTTTGTGCTTATAATAGGCGCTGGCTTTTTCACAACGAATCCCACCAGTACAGTACATCACTAGTTTTTTGGTTTCTTTGTGTTCCTTGAGATCTTCTTCAATTAAATCCAAAGATTCTCTAAACGTATCAACATCTGGGGTGACTGCATTTTTAAAATGTCCAATTTCACTTTCATAATGATTACGCATATCCACCACCACGGTGTCTTCGTCTTCAATAAGTGCATTGAATTCTGATGCGTTTACGTGAGTACCGATGTCTGAAGGATCAAAAGTATCGTCATTTAGTCCGTCTGAAACAATCTTGTCACGCACCTTAACTTTAAGTTTTAAAAACGAAAATAAATCGTGTTCAATAGCGATATTAAGACGCACATTTTCTAGAAAATCAATGGTGTCTAGATGCGTTTTAAATGCCTCAAAGTTATCCGCAGGGACTGAAAGTTGTGCGTTAATACCTTCGTGGGCGACATAAATTCGACCTAAGACATCAATACTGTCCCAAAATAGAAATAAATGGTTTCTTAACAACTCGGAATTGCTAATTTTTGAATACTTGTAGAAAGAGATGGTCAGGCGTTCTTTGCCTGCCTGTTGGATAAGTTCCGATCTTTCAATATTGCTTAACGTATTGTACAGTTGCATGCTATACTAATTTTTAAGTTTATACTAATTGAGGTGCAAAGGTAATAATTTTTAGAACAACGTCGAAAAAAGAGAATGTAAAGCGCCGTGAAAATATTACAAAAAGGTTCGTTAAAATTTTCAAACTTTACAAAAGTTGTCTTATTTTAGCAAGAAGAAAGAATTAGATACAATAGACTTATGAGCAGCGAAAAAGATGCAAAATTAAAAGCCCTCAAGCTAACCTTAGACAAGCTTGACAAAGCTTACGGCAAAGGCACCGTAATGAAAATGAGTGATGCCCCTGTGGTAGACGTAGAAGTGATTCCTTCGGGATCCTTAGGTTTAGATATTGCCCTAGGCGTTGGAGGCTATCCTAGAGGACGTGTGATTGAAATATATGGTCCTGAATCTTCAGGAAAAACAACCTTGACCTTACATGCAATTGCTGAAGCTCAAAAAGCGGGTGGTATTGCAGCATTTATTGATGCTGAGCATGCCTTTGATCGTTTTTACGCTCAAAACTTAGGCGTTGATATTGATAACCTTATAATTTCTCAACCTGATAATGGGGAACAAGCACTTGAAATCGCCGATAATTTGGTGCGTTCGGGCGCTATTGATATGGTGGTGATTGATTCTGTAGCTGCATTGACACCAAAAAGTGAAATTGAAGGTGAAATGGGCGACTCTAAAATGGGCCTTCATGCCCGTTTGATGTCTCAGGCTTTGAGAAAATTAACAGGATCTATCAGCAAAACAAACTGTACAATGATTTTCATTAACCAATTGCGTGAAAAAATTGGTGTAATGTTCGGAAATCCTGAAACCACTACCGGTGGTAATGCCTTAAAGTTTTATGCTTCTGTGCGTTTAGACATTCGTCGTTCGACAC
>JABAYZ010000107.1:0-767 GCA_018608735.1 Flavobacteriaceae bacterium
AAAATTCTCCCCGCCATTTTTTTTGCTGAGCTTGTCATAGTGTACTTTAGAGTAAATGGTATACGGAAAATTTTAAATTGATAGTTATAAAATATTTTTTATTTGTAATATCCTTTTTTGTGCCACGAAAGAAAGGTCTTGTTTTGTTTGGTTCGTGGATGGGTGTTCGGGTTTCGGACAATTCAAAAGCTCTGTGGAGTATTCACAAAAAATATAACAAGCATTCCTACTTTATTGTTAAGGATAGAACATTAGTTTCCGATAGGGTGATCTATGCATATTCTGTAAAAGGATTTTGGGTCCAGTTACGTTGTGATTATGTTTTTTACACACACTCGCATTGGTCTGAATTTCTACCCTATTTGCTCTCTAGCCGAGTAAAAAGAGTAATGTTATGGCATGGATTTCCAATAAAAAAAATTGGATTCGATAATATGCTTAGTAGTGAAAGTAAATTTCGTTCAATATTACGTAAAATAATTAAACCATATTGGTTCGAGAAGCATGACTATATATTTGCGTTAAACAACATTGATAAAATACGCTTTTCGTCAGCTTTTAAAACTAATCAGAAAAACGTATTTGTCACTGGGTATTCTAGATATGATTCATACAAGCCAAAAAAACATAATAAGGGTAAAAAAAGTATTTTATATTCTCCAACATTCCGATCAGAATTTAATGAATACTTTAGTCCACTTGATGATCATATTGAGAGCTTCGAGAGATTGAATAACGAATTGATTGTCTTAGGAGCTGATTTATAT
>JABAYZ010000107.1:777-1227 GCA_018608735.1 Flavobacteriaceae bacterium
AGTGCAGAAAATAAGGTCAATAACTCTAAAAAAACTCAATAGTTGTTCTAATATTTATGTATCCAAAGGATTTTCTATTAACGATGCAGACATTTTGGTTACAGATGTAAGCAGTATTTTAGTTGATGCCTACTTTCTTGAGATACCCGTTTATTGTTATCTGCCAGATGTTACCTGGTATAATCAATACAGTCGTGAAACATACGATGATATTAATTTATATTTTCCAAGTGAGCGTTTAGAAGATATCTCTGACTTGTGTAAAGCCATTCAATATAATGAGGATTACACAGCCAGATATACCGAAATAAGAAAAAGCCTCATCACCTTTAGAGACTCTAATGCATCTCGCAGAATTTTGAAAACACTTGAGCTAGCATATGATTAAGTTTTTGGCTTATGCTTTGATGTTGGAAATAATGCTGGGAGGAGGTGGAAGGTTCTACGGTG
>JABAYZ010000107.1:1311-3690 GCA_018608735.1 Flavobacteriaceae bacterium
TTGAGAGTATATTTCCCACTATTAATATTTCCTTTTTTCTTCTATTCAGCTAAATATTTCAATGATAAGTTTGATGTATTTTTACGATGCTCTGCATTGATTCTAATTATATCTTTTTATATAGGTTATTATTTATTGGCGACTGAGATAATACCATTTGAAGTGTTCTACATAATTAACAATACAGGAGAGTTTTTTTTTAGAGGTCAAACTAGTTTTGTTTACAAAGGGTTTTTATTTATTTTCCTTGCAATTCCACTTTTTATGGATCGACGTTACGGGTTTACCTATATTGTTCTTGCTTTATTTTCAGCTTTTTTGATGGAATCAAGAGGATTCCTATTGACTGGTTTGGCAGGGGTGATTCTTACGATTGTTGTCAAGCGAGATGTCTTTGAGAGAATAATATTATTAACAATTTCCATATTTGGAATTATGGCGTCTATTATTTTTTCTGAATTTTTTATTAAGATCGATAGTGACTTTGTTAGATATGCAGATATTGATTATGTTTTAGCAAGACTAGACTTTTATAGTTGGTTATTTGGAAAAGGTTTTGGAGTTCAAATAAATGGTGATCTTGTTATTGAGTTTGCTTACCTTCAGTTGCTGTATAAAACTGGTTTAGTGGGACTTTTGTTTTTCTTGGCACCATGCTTGGTCTCAATTTCTAAAATAATATGTAGTACCAGAGTTCATGTTAGTCATATAGTTTTAGTGTTAATTTACTTTCAAAGTATATTCAACCCCTATGTCACTAATCCGATAGGGATGACAATTGTTTGCTGGATAATAGGTTTTTGGATTTGGTCTTTTTATCGTCAAAATCAAGGTATTACAAATGTACTTAGCAATAGTAATTTACAATATAAAGCTTAGTGACTCACTTGCCTTGCGATCGTTGCTAAACTCAGGTTACAGCGATGTTGTCTTGGTGTATGTAAATGGGGAATGTAATTTTGATATGGAATTATCAGAAAATTTCGAAATTATAAATAATAATGATAATTTGTATCTTGCAAAAAATTACATAGATGCTTGTGAGCGTTGTTTAAGCGTTCAACATAAAAGCATTGGTTTTTTTGATCAGGATACTGAAGTTGACATCAACTATCTCAAGCGTGCCAGCAATATAGTTAGTGACAAAATTCCAGTTGTTTACCCGATCCTATTAGATCAAAATAACTTAGTAGTCTCCCCGATTAAGTTAAGCGGTTGCGGTTTTGAAAAGTCAAATGTTGTCGAGGGCGCCTACAGGAAAATCAAATTTATAGGCATAAACTCTGGAAGTATTTTTGATCCTAAAGTTTTTCTTAAATTAGTAGACCCTTCGTTTGAGCTTGACTTTTTGGATCATGTGGTTTGTCACAAGATTTATTCATTTGGCTTAAATTTTTATGTTCTTTCAAGCAAAATGCAACATTGCCTCTCTGTAAGAGACGGAATTAAACTTGGTGAGTCTCGGCAAATGAGTATAGTTGCTTCGGAAAGAGCTTATTACTTTAAATATAAGAGATTTGGAAGGCTTTTTTGGCTTTTTATATTCGCATTCAGAATTATTAAAAGTATGGCAATCAAGGGTTACCCGTTCTCGCTTAAAGTGTTGTTAAAATTCTTGTTTCATTGAGACATTCTGATTAATAAATTTATTTTTTAGGTAATTTCTATGACGCTATCAGTCTGTATGGCTTGCTTCAATGGTCAAGATTATATTGAAGCTCAAATTATAAGTATTCTTGAACAACTTAATATTGAGGATGAGCTTATAATTTCTGATGATGGTAGCACAGATAGCACTTTGTCATTAATTGCTAAATTCGAGGACTCTAGAATAAAACTATTGCATGGTCCACAGTTGGGGGTGATTGAGAATTTTAAGAATGCAGTTGCCTATGCATCAGGCAAAATTGTCTTCCTTTCTGATCAGGATGATATTTGGATTGAGGGTAGAATTACATCAGTACTAGAACATCACAAATTTGCAAAAGTGGTTGCAGTCGACTTGATAGTAGCGCAGTCAGACAAAGATAATCTGAAATATATTGATCTATTTTCAAGATTAGTTGCTCCTGCTAATACTCTTTTTCGCGCTATTTTCAAAAGCTGTCACCCAGGATGCAGTCTATCCTTTTCAAGGGAGTATATTCCGCTTTTCCTTAATATGGATGATTTGGTACCTATGCATGACTGGGCTTTGGTAGCTTTTGCTAAAATACAGCAAGCATTCCATTTTGAATCAGAGCCGAAGGTGATTTATCGAAGGCACTGCAATAATTTATCTGAATCTGGTAAAAGTAGCACAAGGTGTTTATGGACTAAAGTTACAGATCGTCTAAAGCTTTTTGTGTTTTTAATCAAATCATTGCAAATAAATTCATA
>JABAYZ010000107.1:3700-4100 GCA_018608735.1 Flavobacteriaceae bacterium
AAATGAAGCTATTACAAATACCTTTCTTGAAAGACTTGTACTTTTTTTAATCCAAAAAATTCATATCATATGGAAAAATGTATAAAATAAAGAATCTTAAGAAGATTATTGAAACGCTCTTGGTAATGCATATTTACTTTTCTATACTGCAAATGTAAGTAAAATCAGTCAAAGGTTTTTAGCTTATAAAATATTCCCTGCTAAAGTTATGTATCAAATTAAGTTTTTACCTATGTCAAGCCTAATTATAGAATTGATCGTTTTTGGAAATAGAAAAAATTGAATAATGTATAGAGGCTCAACTGCGAGCCTTGATTTTTGAGTTTATTTTTTTAAATAAACCAAATTACAATAGCAAAAGGTTTAAATATGATTTTGACTAATCCCAAACTTGTAATAA
>JABAYZ010000215.1 GCA_018608735.1 Flavobacteriaceae bacterium
TAGAGCATTTAGAAGCTTTGGATTTCAAAGACATATATAATGTAGGAACCCCTAGGTTTCCAGTGCAATCTGTGATCCGTCCAAAAACGGATGCTTTTCATGACTTTAGAGGCTATGCTGGTAAAGTATATGGTGGTGAATTGAGCATTGGAGATGACGTTTTGGCCTTGCCATCAAAGACAAAAACTAAAATTAAATCGATTTATTTTTATGATGAAGAAGTACAAACCGCTTCTAGAAGATCATCCGTCACACTCACATTAGAAGATGACATAAACATTAGTCGCGGGGATATGATTACTAAGGTTGATAACCTGCCTATTATCGACAAGCAATTCTCCGCTAAAATTGCATGGATGGACCGCGAAAAGTTAAGGGTTGGCAATAAGTATGTGATTCAACACGGCGTCAACAAAGTATTAGCAAAAGTAGATCGGATTCACCATACGATCAATACAGATTTTTCAGGGATTGTAGAAGGAGTTAGTGCGTTAGATATTAATGACATCGCGCTTGTCTCTTTCAAACTAAACAAGCCTGTTTTCTATGATGCCTTTAAAAACCATAGAACTAACGGTTCCTTTATTATCATTGACCCAAAAACAAACACAACTGCAGGCGCAGGATTCATTCAATAACACAACAGATGCGAAGTTTTAGAACAGAAATAGAAAACCCAATAGTCGAAAACGACATTGTTGAATTAGCCGACAAGATTGAGCAATTTAAACATGGGAAAATCGATGAAGAAAAATTTAGAAGTCTTCGTCTCGCTAGAGGCGTTTATGGACAACGCCAACAAGGCGTGCAAATGATCCGGATTAAACTGCCCTATGGAAAAGTGTCCAGCCATCAACTGCGCCGTATCTCTGAAGTCTCGGATGAATATTCACGAGGACGTCTTCATATCACAACCCGACAAGATATTCAAATTCATTATGTTGATTTGGATCGTACCCCAGAACTTTGGGCGGAATTGGAACGTGACAATGTCACTTTAAGAGAGGCCTGTGGAAATACAGTCAGAAATGTAACCGCTTCTGAAACTGCTGGTTTTGATGTCAATGAACCTTTTGATGTATCGCCCTATGCAGATGCGTTGTTTAAATTTTTCCTTAGAAACCCAATTTGTCAAGAAATGGGGCGGAAATTTAAAGTTTCTTTTTCGTCTTCAGACGAAGATACTGGATTGTCATATATTCATGATCTTGGTTTTATTGCTAAAATTAAAAATAATGTTCGCGGGTTTAAAGTCATGATTGGTGGCGGACTAGGGTCACAGCCGCGTCATGCAGATGAGCTTTATAGTTTTTTACCAACAGCTCAAATTATTCCATTGATGGAGGGTGTGTTACGTGTTTTTGATCGCCACGGCGAACGTAAAAGCCGTTCTAAAGCACGTATGAAATTTCTTTTAAAATCAATTGGTCTTGACGCTTTTAGAGCACTCATAGAGACGGAGCAAAAAGCGATTAAGCACCAAAGCTTTCCAATACATCATGAAAAATTTCCGATATCTAAACCCGTTGACATTGATGCGCCAAAGGTTGAGATAAAGGATCAAAAGACTTACGAGTTATGGAAATCAACCAATTTGATTCCACAAAAACAAGACGGCTATAAAGCCATTGGTATAAAAGTATTATTAGGAGATTTTTATACTGATAAAGCAAGAGCTTTGGCGGATTTAGTAGAAACCTATGCAGCTGGCGAATTGCGTTTGACCTTACGTCAAAACATAGTAATTCCTTTTGTAAGAGAAGATTTAATTCCGGTTGTGTATTCCGAATTAGAAAAATTAGGGTTTACGGAGTCAGGGTACAACAAAGCCGTTGATATTACAGCTTGCCCTGGTACAGACACCTGTAATTTGGGAATTTCAAGCAGTACAGGAATTGCTCGTGAACTAGAAACAGTTATCAAAACAGAATACCCGCAATATTTAAACAATAAAGACTTAGTTATCAAGATTAGTGGCTGTATGAACGCCTGTGGACAACATAACATGGCCAATATCGGTTTTCAAGGCATGTCCATAAAAACGAAAGACAACTTGGTAGCACCAGCATTACAAGTATTATTAGGAGGGGGGAACTCAGGAAATGGGATCGGTCGTTTTGCGGATAAAGTGATCAAAATCCCTAGTAAACGAGGTCCACAAGCCTTGAGGTTGATCTTAGATGATTTTCAACAAAATTCCGATCAAAACACTTTTTATGATTATTATGCTTCTAAAGGCGAAAAATATTTTTATAACCTCTTGAAACCGCTATCAGATAGTACCAATTTGACCGCTGAGGATTATATCGATTGGGGATCAAAACAGCCCTACCAAAAAGCCATCGGAATTGGCGAGTGTGCTGGCGTTGTGATCGATTTAATATCTACCCTCTTTTTAGAAAGTGAGGAAAAAATTACGAATGCGCGTACCGATTTTGATGCTAAAGCCTACAACAACGCCATCTATTTTGCATACAGTTCAATGGTAAATTCGGCCAAAGCATTATTATTATCAAAAAACCACACCACAAACACTCAAGCATCTATTATTGAACAATTTGACGAGGTGTTTGTGGCTACAAATTTAATTTCTATAGGCTCTACTTTTCCGGAACTTATATATCAAATTAGAAACAATGTGCCATCCGCTTCATTTGCAAAAAACTACATTAACACAGCTAATGAATTTTTAACTACCGTAAAAGAATTTAGAAAAAATGATCTGGACACTTAAATCTACTGAACGGGTGTCACGTCGCCCAAAATTGACGGTTGTAGGGGCAGGTCCGGGCAATCTAGAACTGATCACTCTAAAAGCTATTAACGCCATTCGTTCTGCGAATGTTATTTTATACGACGCACTAGTAAACCCCGAACTATTAGACTATGCGTCTAGCAATGCCGAGATAATTTTTGTTGGTAAACGCCGTGGCTGTTATTCCTATCAACAAGAACAAATTAATGATTTAATTGTAGCCAAAGCACTGCGCTATGGACATGTTGTGCGACTAAAAGGAGGAGACCCCTTTGTGTTTGGACGCGGTTCTGAAGAACTTGAATTTGCGCAACAAAATGATTTACAAACAGAAGTAGTTCCTGGAATTTCCTCGGCATTGGCAGTGCCCGCAGGACAAGGGATTCCCCTAACAATGCGTCATGTATCCGAAAGTTTTTGGGTCATTACTGGGACCACCAAAATGCATCAGCTTTCCGCTGATATTAAGATAGCCGCCCAATCAACTGCGACTGTTGTTATTTTAATGGGGATGGGGAAATTAAGTGAAATTGTAGAAGTCTTTTCTCAAGCAGGAAAAGAAAACACCCCAGTAGCGATTATCCAAAACGGATCTACCACTCGTGAAAAATCCGGCTATGGCACTATTGATACCATCCAAGCTGTTGTGGCAGAAAAGCAATTAAGCTCTCCTGCAATTATAGTTATTGGAGACGTTGTTGCCAACAGAGTTCAACTCCCTTCCATTTCAAAAGAAGTACAATCCCATTCTTTATATCAAAACTAATGGAATCTAGAAACAACCTCTATCCGATTTTTTTAAAAGCAAACGTTCTCCGTGTCCTCATTATAGGCGGTGGAAATGTAGCGGAAGAGAAATTACACTTCTTGTTAAAATCAAGCCCAGATGCACGAGTGACTATTGTGTCTCCAATGTTTAGAGAAGGCACGCTGGCTTTAGCCAAATCTTTTGATGTTGAATTGATTCATGACACCTATGATAATTCATACCTAAAAGGAAAGCACTTAGTAATCGCCACTACAGATGTTCCCGACATAAACGTTGCCGTATATAACGATTGCAAAGCACGCCATATACTTGTCAATGT
Organism: Flavobacteriaceae bacterium; assembly: GCA_018608735.1. Lineage (GTDB taxonomy): Bacteria > Bacteroidota > Bacteroidia > Flavobacteriales > Flavobacteriaceae > Hel1-33-131. Next base: position 3,844 of record JABAYZ010000215.1, read on the forward strand.
CGCAGATAACCCACCATATTGTGATTTTTATATGGGTGGAATAGTAACCAAAGGTCATGTTAAAATTGCCATTTCAACCAATGGTCAATCGCCAACAACAGCCAAACGCTTGCGTCAATTTTTTGAAGATGTTCTTCCAGAAGATGTGGATGATTTGGTTCAAAATTTAAACGAATTTAGAAAAACAATTAAGGGGGATTTTGAACACAAGGTTCAAACCCTAAACGAATTTACAAAAGGATTAATTAGTAAAAA
>JABAYZ010000196.1 GCA_018608735.1 Flavobacteriaceae bacterium
GATCATGCCTGCCTTAACCAACCTAACAAAACAAACTATTAAATTAGCTCAAATTCAGCTAACCTTTTTTGGAAAGAAGGACCTATCTAAAATTTTCATTATAAATCAAAAGCTCATTCCAAATTCAACATCACACACTAATCTATCCTATTTAATTAGAAGTGATGTTCCATCGCAAGCATTGTTTTATAATGAACTTCTATCAACTTGGAAAAATACATCATACGATCAACTTATATTGGAACTATTAGAGGTTAAGTATCAAGAATAGAATTCGTCAATTTCACCCAATTAAATGGAAACCGTCGTATGACGCTAAAAACATTACATTTATTGCTAACATCAATCATCGTAGGCATACTTTTGGGTTTTTTTGGGGCGACTGCGGCTCACTATTTTAGAGCAGGCATAGATTTTTTAGGTAATACGTCAAAAAACTATTTTCAAAATACAACAGGCTTCTTTTTCTATTTTTGCGCATTAAGCCTGTCCGCATTTATAATTACTTTAATTAAAAATGGGTTCAAAGTTACCAGGTGGCATGGACCCGCAGATACAATTTTCGCTGCTCATCGAATAGACAATGAATTAGATGTAAAGACAGGGGTAGCAAGTACCTTGGCTGCATTTGTATCGGCCGCTGGAGGCGCTTCAGTGGGACAATACGGGCCATTAGTCCACTTCGGTGCAACACTTGGTGCGTTTTTTAAAGCTACTTTAAACCTGAGTATCACAACTAACGTCATTCTTGGCGGTGGAGTCGCGGCAGCCATTTCCGCCGGGTTTAATGCACCATTAGCTGGGATAATTTTTGCTCATGAAGCGATACTTCGTCACTTTTCGCCGAAAGCGTTAGCCCCTATTGCACTTGCATCCGGCACGGCCTTCGCAGTTCATAGTTATCTATGGGATACTTCCACACCGTTTTTACAATCTTATACGGCTATGGAAATCGGCCCAATGATATTAATTTCAATCACAGCGGGACCTTTTTTTGGCCTCGTTGCTTTACTGTTTATGTCAGCCGTTCTTTTGTTTTCAAAATTACCGAGCCAAATGGGCTTAACTTCCTTTCAATCTCTCTTGATTGCAATCACTGGGTTGAGTGCTATTGGAACGTTTTACCCGCAGGTTATGGGTATCGGTACCTTAACAATTTTAGACCTGACAAATACAAACACTTTGCTTTTAGTCGCTCTCTCCATATTAATTGCAAAGATTATTGCAACAGCATTATCATTAGGTTTTGGATTTTTTGGTGGTGTTTTTTCTCCGGCCCTACTAGTCGGCGCAGCCGCTGGCGCAGTGGTGACTGCCGTTTTGAACTATACAGGACTGCAGTCGTTTCAAGGACCGGAACTTGTAATATGTGGTATGGCTGCGGTCGCAGGAGCAGTGATCGGCGCTCCTTTGTCTATGATAATAATAGTACTAGAACTCACAGGGTCCTATGGTCTAGCTCTAGCATCTACGGTGGGCATAGTCATCACAACAATGACAAGCAGTCAGTTATTTGGGAATTCTATTTTTGATAAGCAATTGTTGAACAGGGGTATTGATATCTCCCAAGGACGCATGGGGGTCCGACTGATGGAAGAGGGATTGTTATCAATAATTTCAGTAAATTCACTGAGTTTCGAGCCAGACACAAAAGTTCACGTTGCCAAAACTCAAATGATCCATCACGAAATCACCGAAGCCTACGTTGTATCCATAGATGGCGAATATGTCGGAAAATTAAATCTACGTTCGTTGGTGTTTCAAGGTCCAGAAGTGTGTATTATGGAGTTTATTGATAAAGAAGCTCTAAGCATAAAGTCTGATGCATCTCTTCAACAAGTAATTGAAGCAGCCGCAAACTTTATTGGCGAGACGATTCCAATAGTAGATAGATCCACCAATAGGTTTGTTGGTACTATAAACGAAGGTGATGTGTTCAAGTTGTATCTCGAGTTGCAAGGACAAACGATCGACCTTGAAAAACCATAACATATTGGTCTGTATAAAAATGCAGACTTCTGGCAATGCTTTGGTATATTATTTGCTCTATAGTTAGATGACCCACAAGCATAAATTAACTCGACGTTTATTTCTATCTTTTAGCGTATTTCCAGCAATTTTGCAGGCAGCACCACTAGTAGACTTTGAGCACGGTCTTGGATTGTTTTCTAGCTCGGGGAGCACTCAAAGCTGGGAAAATTCTTATAAAGTCAATTTATTTAATGATCCTGAACCGGAAATTGACTCATCTGTCCGCCTTGAATTGAACCATTCTGAAAACATATTCGTCAAAGATAACTTTCAATTAAGGTTAATTAATTCGAATACTGGTCATGAAATGATGTTTAATTTTCCATCAAATTACACATTGTCTAGCGGAGAAGTTGCAAGCTTGGATAACTTCCTAAGGGATTGGCGAACGGACGAAGTTAAACGTATTGATACTCTACTATTGACTGATTTTCTTAAAATTTGTTCTTTATGTGCAAAAGAAAACAAGGTCTTAAAAGTAAATGTCCATTCAGGTTTTAGATCAAAAAAAACAAACGCATATCTACGCAAACAAAGTTATAAGGTTGCACAGAACTCCTTGCACATTATAGGGAAAGCTATTGATTTCTCAATTCCAGATATCAGTCCGAGACGGTTAGCTGAAATAGTTAGAGCAAACACGCGCGGCGGCGTAGGACGTTATAAGACCTTCGTACATTTAGACAGCGGACCTGAACGCTCCTGGTCTTAACTCAAAGCCTGGCTATTCATTATAATACGCGGAGCCTTTTGACATCAAATTAATTTACTCTCTTATAAACACCAAAATTTTTATCTTTAGCCTCTCTGAAAACGAGTTACATCAAAATACTGAAAGGCTATAATTAATCAGAGGGTAAAATCTTCTCACATACTTATAAGGAACAATTTTTTAAATATTTCTAAGGACAGTCAACATAACCACTGAGCATGCATTTTTTAGCTAAAGAAATTGCTGTTGAAATTTCTAATTCCGTCATTTCCTGTTCTAATTTTTTTTTATTATCCCGAGCTGTTATATCGCCATTAGAGGCAGCTAAATTGTACCAATGATGAGAGAAAATATCGCTTTGCTTAACTCCAACACCAACTTCGTACATGTTTCCCAAGTTAGCCATCGCCGTCGCACTGCCGCCCTGCGCTTTTTGGCGCCACTCCAATATAGCGGTTGCATAATCGCCCAACATATATGCGGAAAAGGCTTTGTCGAAGCCCTGTGCTAAGGCAACCTGACCACTAAAAAAAACGTTACAAATTAGAACCACTATAATTTTCACAGATGTAACTTCCCCTCCATCTGATTGCCAAATTTTTTATCTTTTCAACGATAACTATGTCCGATGTTTTAGTCCAATTTTTGGGTCAGATAGGTGTTACTCAAACTTGGTTGAAGTCACAGAGCTTTTACACCCCCCAAATATGATGCTTGCACGCCCAAGGCCTTTAAAACCACTGACCTTGCCAAATATAGCTCCCTAAAGGCTCTGTAATTATAAAAAAGTACCAACGTAAATATTCTTGACCGATACTTATTTATTTCTACCACCTGATCACAATTTTGCATGAAACCGAAGGAACTATATTTCGCCTTTTCCAGTGTGCACTAATATAGGTTACATAAATAGAGAAATTCCAAAAATTCCTACTACGACTGGAAATGCAAATATAGCTGTTGTTAGGACTAAGCGCACTAGGTGCCACAATATAAAGCCGCTGTTGTGTGAACTATTGCTCATTTTGTTCTGCTCTCTCTTTGTTTTTCGTAAAAAATACTAAAATGCAAAAATAATTCTATAACCAAAAATAAGCGAACGAATTCGCTTATGGGCGATCGCAACAATTAGATTGTGGCTGAAAATTAACTCTAAATATAGACAAATGTGTTACACAAAAAGCACAAATTACTCTTCAGAAAGGGACCTAAGTCCCAAAGATCAAGTAAAATTTATAAAATAAAAAAATTGATAATAGTTCCACAATCTTTCTGAATCAGGTGCAGTCTAACAGGCTGTGAAAACTTTATCGCAAGGCCATGAATAATCTTTTTGTTCGAATGAACCATTG
>JABAYZ010000050.1 GCA_018608735.1 Flavobacteriaceae bacterium
CATGCTCACTGCCTATGACTACACTATGGCCAAGATTGTAGATGGTGCAGGTGTAGACGTAATTTTGGTCGGTGATTCTGCCAGTAATGTGATGGCTGGTCACGAAACCACACTGCCAATTACCTTGGATCAAATGATTTATCATGCCTCATCGGTTGTTAGAGCTATTGAACGTGCTCTTGTGGTGGTTGATCTCCCTTTTGGAACTTACCAGAGCGACCCTAAAGAGGCCTTGCGCTCCTCCATCCGAATCATGAAGGAAAGTGGTGGGCATGCCGTAAAACTTGAAGGCGGTAAAGAGATTAAAGATTCTATAAAAAAAATATTAAATGCTGGAATTCCTGTCATGGGTCATCTGGGATTAACCCCACAGTCGATCTATAAATTTGGAACTTACACTGTGAGAGCCAAAGAAGAAGAAGAAGCTCTACAATTAATTGAAGACGCTAAACTTTTGGAACGCTTGGGCTGTTTTGCATTGGTGCTTGAAAAAATTCCTGCCACATTAGCACAACAAGTTGCAGAAAGTCTCAACATTCCTGTTATTGGGATCGGAGCTGGAGGCGGCGTAGATGGACAGGTGCTCGTATTACACGATATGTTGGGAATGATACAAGAATTTCATCCCCGTTTTTTACGGCGTTATATGAATTTATACGAAGAAATGACCACATCCATTTCTCAGTATGTTGGCGACGTAAAATCTTCTGAATTCCCAAGTAAAAACGAACAGTATTAAGGCGATGAAAAAGATTGTTTCAACGCCTGAAAACCTTCAGATTCTTCATGAAGACAATCATTTAATCATTATTAATAAGCGCTCTGGCGACCTTGTTCAAGGGGATAAAACAGGTGATGCCCCCCTAAGTGATCTGCTTAAGAGTTTTATAAAAAAGAAATACGACAAACCTGGCGCCGTTTATTTAGGCGTCACCCACCGGCTAGATCGCCCCACCACGGGAATTGTCGTGTTTGCAAAAACCTCTAAAGCACTCACGAGGATGAACGCTTTATTCTTAACTAAAAAAATAGATAAAACCTATTGGGCTATCGTGAAAAATAAACCCGAAAAACCAAAAAACACACTGATTCATTGGCTTAAGAAAAATCCAAAAAACAATAAATCAAGTGCCTATACCAAAGAAGTTGATCAAAGTAAAAAAGCGATTCTTCACTATGAATTAATTCATAGCTTAGACCGCTATCACCTTTTGGAGGTTAATCTTGAAACTGGACGCCACCATCAAATTAGAAGTCAACTCTCCTCTATTGGAAGCCCCATAAAAGGCGATCTGAAATATGGGTTTGATCGCAGTAATCCCGATGGAAGCATTCATTTACATGCTCGAAAAATTTCATTTACACACCCCGTAAGCAACCAATTAATAACCCTAACTGCAGCGCCTCCAAAAGAGGTGCTATGGGAGGAATGTACTCACCACATTAAGACGTAAACTATGAACGCAAAAGTAATTTTAAGACTACAACAAGAGTATTTTCAAACACGTGCAACTCGTGACGTTGGAGTACTTAAAAAATTACTACTAAAACTTCGTGCTGAAATTCTTGAAAAAGAAAATGACATTTTCGATGCACTTTACAAGGATTTTAAAAAATCTAAATTTGAAGCGTATTTCAGTGAAGTTGGTATTGTAATTTCAGAAATTGATGCCACTTTAAAGCACATCGACTCTTGGTCAAAACCCAAAAGAATAAGAGCTGCGGGACTTAATTTTCCATCTAAAGATTATATCTATAGCGAGCCCTACGGCACTGTATTGATTATTGCACCTTGGAACTACCCCTTTCAATTGGCGATTGCTCCTGTCATAGCAGCCATTGCAGCAGGCAATACGGTTGTTTTAAAACCTAGCGAACATACGACGCACACATCGCAGTTACTAGAAGACATCCTAAGCGCTGTGTTTATTCCCGAACACCTCAAAGTTATTCAAGGTGGCGTTCCAGAAACGACCTTGCTTTTGAAAGAACGTTGGGATTATATTTTCTTTACAGGAAGTGTGCCCGTTGGGAAAATTGTAGCCAAAGCTGCAGCAGCATTTTTAACCCCTATAACTCTCGAACTAGGCGGTAAAAATCCTTGTATTATTGATGGCAGCATGTCAACACAACTGACCGCAAAACGATTGGTTTGGGGTAAATTTGTCAATGCAGGACAAACTTGTATCGCACCCGATTATTTGTTAGTGCATAGCTCAATAAAAGCACAGTTGATATCTGATTTAAAAACTGAAATTACGAAGGCTTACGGGGAAAATCCGCAAAAATCAGAAGATTACCCTCGAATTGTCAACAACACCAACTTATTAAGACTCACAAACATGCTTACCGACTCAGAAGTTGTGTTTGGAGGTATTTATGATGTTTCAGATTGCTACCTTGCTCCTACACTTATTGACGAGCCTTCTAGGGATTCTGAAGTTATGAAAGATGAGATTTTCGGACCCATATTGCCCATTTTAAGCTATGAAACTGAAAGTGACCTCCAATCTGTTTTGAGTCAATATGACAAACCACTTGGATTTTATGTGTTTTCAAACAACAAATCTTTTTACAAAAAGATGATTGAAACTTATAGTTTTGGAGGGGGTACAATCAATGATACCATGATTCATTTCGGGAACTCTAGATTGCCCTTTGGAGGGGTTGGAGAAAGTGGAATTGGCGCCTATCACGGCCGCCTAGGTTTCGATACATTTTCGCACAAAAAAGGCGTCGTGATTAAAGGAAATTGGTTGGACATTCCGCTGCGCTATGCGCCCTATACAAACAAGCTTAAAAAGCTTAAACGACTCTTTAAGTTTTTAGGATAATGGCATGAATATAGTATATTTAACGTTATAGTTTTTTCTTATAGTAAATATCTAAAATTCATAATATCAATTAGTTATATATTTTACGTGAAGTTTTAATTTAATAGTGTTAAATTACCCCAACCATCCCTCACGATCTAAGCTCCGGTATTGAATCGCTTCGCTAATATGAGCACTTTCAATAGACATAGTGCCTTCTAAATCGGCAATGGTTCTGGCTACTTTTAGGATGCGATCGTAGGCACGTGCTGATAAATTTAAACGCTCCATAGCCGTTTTTAAAAGCTGCATGGACGCATCGTCTAGCTTGCAGTGCTTCCTAATTTGTTTAGTATTCATTTGTGCATTGTAATGCACAACTTCTGAATCTTCAAAGCGTTTTGTTTGCAACTCACGTGCTTTGGTTACCCGTTTTCTAATATTGACAGATGATTCGCCTTTGCGATCATCTGAGAGTTTTTCAAAAGGGACAGGCGTCACCTCAATATGAATATCTATACGGTCCAACAAAGGCCCCGAAATTTTACCCAAATAGCGCTGCATTTCAGTAGCTGATGACATCGTAGGCGCATTTGGGTCATTAAAATACCCGCTTGGACTTGGGTTCATACTGGCGACTAACATAAAACTACTGGGATAGGTCACTGTAAACTTGGCTCGTGAAATGGTAACTTCTCTGTCTTCTAAGGGTTGGCGCATGACTTCTAGAACTTCGCGTTTAAACTCTGGCAGTTCATCTAAAAACAAGACACCGTTATGAGATAATGAAATCTCCCCAGGTTGCGGATAACTTCCCCCACCCACAAGGGCGACATTTGATATGGTGTGGTGTGGCGATCGAAATGGGCGTTGTGCGATCAATCCTTTTTGTGCTCCAATACGCCCTACAACCGAATGTATTTTGGTGGTTTCTAGTGCTTCATGTAAGGTCATCGGAGGTAATATAGATGGTAAGCGTATTGCCAACATGGTTTTTCCTGCCCCCGGAGGGCCAATTAAAATAATGTTATGTCCACCAGCAGCGGCAATTTCCATACAGCGTTTGATACTCTCCTGCCCTTTTACATCTGAAAAATCAAATTCGGGATGCTCAAGATTTTTTTGGAATTCCGCTCGGG
>JABAYZ010000195.1:0-1557 GCA_018608735.1 Flavobacteriaceae bacterium
AGCTATATGCTTTGCATGCTTCATCATTGGAACAGATAGCCTCACATTCAGCCAGATCCAATCCCTTAATGCCCATCGCAGTTAGATCATTATCTAATAAATCCACTCCAAACAGACGATTGAAAGTGCTAGTTTCCGCAAACAGAAGGGTTGGAAAACAAAAAAACGAAGCTAATAGTGAATAGGCTAGGAAGTAACTCTTCATACTATTTCCTCGACACGGTCTAAGTATCGATCAGCCACCAATAGCCCCACCGATAACTGGACAATACAATTCCTAAATTTCTTTTACGACGCGAATATGCCCTCCAGCTCTATTCAAATAAATTCCTGACACAATTACCCTTAACGGCCGTTTGCACACTTCATTTTTCCAGCGGTCTTGGAAGAAAATGAAGTGGCAAATAAAAACGCTCAACGCCTGCTAGGTCCATATAACGCCAATTAAACTTTACTGGATCAATAGGTTCAAAACTATTAGCTTCCCAAGTCATATCCACATTTTCTTCGCCAGTTTTCAACTTGAGGTTTTTTTGCATGAGCTTTATTAATAGCGTGCTACGGCAAAACTCTTTTTTATAAGGGTTGAGATCTTGGTCAGTGGCTGCCGCCAAAAGCAAATTCCGTATTCCGGACCCAATTATGGTTTCTGTTTGAAGTGGAATGGCGCCTTGGCGCCAAATCTCGATCATCTCACCCACTGGTTTAGTGTCACCCGTAAGCAACCTAACCATGTTGAATACAGTTTCTTCAATTGTTTTTTGAGAGTTTCCCGTCCCAAGTGTGTTACACACGGTTGCCAGATCCTCCTTAAGATCGTTGGCAGCCTTGAGATCCAGTGATACAAAATAATCCCAGTTTCGTTCCAAAGCGCCAATCGGCGCAGTTTCAATGTATCCAGTTGCGGCCAATACCTGGACATCATCACCGTCTGGAATATTAAAAATTTCTTTGGCAGCAGCGTCCAAAACGGGCATTATTTCGCCGTCACTTTCACTACCGCCTAAGTCTGGCCATCCACCAGTTGCCTCGACCAGTGCTTTTGCAATACTCTCACGAGCGTTAATATTTCCGCTACCGTAACTTTTAATGGCATTAACAGCCATCGGATTACCGTTTCCAGTGGTATAATTTCGCGCATAAATTTTTGCATCGTCTATGAAGGTTTGGCTTTCCTTTAAGATCGCTTCACCTTCGACCGCTATTGGTACATAAAAAATATTATTTTGTAATAACGCGTTAAATACTCTTTTGTTAGGCCGATCTCTGTCGCCATGATCTGCTATGTGGATCATAAAATGTGGTTTATTGTTGGCCCAATCAAATGATTTGGCCGCCTCGAAAACTGCAGCGTGAGCCGCCTCTGGTTTGTCTTTCATAACGTCAGAAATTAGCAAATCTGCGTTTTCTATGGGATCAAAATTACCGATGTAATTGGGCTCCAAATCCATGATTATTTTAAAATCAATTGGATCACCCAAGTTTGTTTTAGATTTTGATTGGAAATCTCCATACATAGCCACACCAAATCGATAATCCGGATTGCCAATGTAATCC
>JABAYZ010000195.1:1567-3935 GCA_018608735.1 Flavobacteriaceae bacterium
CGCGTCAGGTTTTCAGCTACTAAGCCAAAATACTCACTCATCGATTTTGACCCATCGATCAGAAATACCACGTCGGCCGCTCTGAGATTACTCAGGCCTTGCCTATACTGGTGATCATCGCTGGAACACATCTGGCCACTAGAACCATCACAAAATTTTCCAATAAACGCAATTTCTAATTGTGGCAACTGACGCTTTGGTGTCATTTGATCTTTTTGTCGCATATCAAACAACACAGGAAATTTAACAAAGTCATCTTTAACGTCAAAGCTTCTAGCCGACGGTTTTTTAGCAAGAATTTGGTTATTTTGGCCATTGGAGCTGTCTACAATTTTTTGAAGATAAACAGACTTACGACCATTTTGATTAAAATACGTTGTTAGCGTCGAGTACCAAATGTGACCATTATCCAAATCAGTCCAGCCACGTGGCTTGTCGCCCTGTCCAATGAGTATCCGCAGTGATCCATCATTTTTTGATTTAGCATCAAAGACTTTATTTACTGAAAAAATATCAACTGTTCCAGATGGCCTTTCAGTATCGTAAGCATCAAAAATTGGTATTTTACGCATTGTTAAAGCTGAATTTGAAGCGTCAATTCGTCGACGGGATGTAGTATTATCAGTAATGAATTTAGTATCAATTGCTGTATCCTGCACCCCCTGGAGGTTACATCCCGCAGTGAGTTTTTCTGTTGCAGAGGACATATTGCTGATGCTTTTTGTGATATCACAAAACGCCTTCACTTTTAATGGTTGTATCTCACCACATGGAGCCAACGTTGAATCGGTTTGCTGCAACTGTGCGAGGTCAGTCTTTTGAACCCATCCGCAGGCCCGGTCGTTCGGATCCACGGAAGTAACAAGAACTTTATCACGTTCTACAGCCAAGCAAAGCACGGATTGCAAGGGCTTTAATCTCTTACCAGTTGGTGGTGACACTCCACGTCGTTGATCTATCGAGGTATCAGAAATTATATAGGATTTTGGTATATTTAACCTAAATTGAGTTTCAAGAAATTGAAGTTGAATGTCTTTTTTGTAGGTAATATTGCATTCGCCGTTCTGGGTTACAAAATCAACCAAGTCGTCTGGAATTGTTTGCTCAGACTGCGCACTGGCAGTTACGTTAACTGTCAAAAACAGTCCAAGTGTAATGATTACTAGAGATCTCATTTTACGTGGTTACTCCAAAGCTTTTTTAAGGTAAGCAGACATAGTTTGTCCAATATCATCTTCATCAGCGCCTAAACCCACCTTTAGTCCAAACAAATTTCTGCTATCATTGCATTGATAGAAATATTGTTCACCGGCAGTGACTTTTTCAGATTCCAACATGTATTCTAAAATAGGCCCTGGCCAAACATCAAATATGGTCAAATTTTGCTCGGTATCTGCTCTCGTATTAACATCACAAACTTGAGATTGATCTAATCCAGATGGTCCGAACATTAAAAAATGAACAGGGCTCACATCTTGGAGGAGCCTTTTAATCTCGCTTTCTTTTTTCGAGTAAGCCCCTATTTGTCCTCCCTCAAAATCGTTGGAAAATTTACCAAGTGCGTCTATAATTTGTTTTTTGACAGCCGGATCCTGGATGTCGCTCGCCCTATGCATTACCTTAAAATCCTGCAGTGAGGACATCTCCGCCGCTTCCTTGTCACTGAGAGCCTGGTATATAATTATGTTTTCAAAATCGTTTTGCGTTTGCAGGTAAATTGAAAGTGCCTGCGCGAAGCCCGCAAAATAGGATCTGTGTAACGCTAGAGATCGTGTATTACTCAAAGACGCATTGAAAGCATATTCGTGAGAATTCACGAATCCAACATTCGTGTCAAAAAATACTGCTAGGGTTGCCCCTTTAACAACAGATATAGCTAAATCATGAAGAAATATATTTCCGTCTCGATCCACAACAGCTTGAGCTGATCCATTATTTTGTTCTTTTTCAATCAAAATGGGCATTATAGTCTCAGATTTTAGCGCACATTTTTGCCAGTCGTGCTCAGGAGCTTCCAACTTGATGCTTAGACCATCATAAGCAATAGGCGCTGTTTCTAAGCCGAATGCGTTCAAATAAGCCCCAGGATTTTCTGTTGAGCGCCAATCTGCCGACAGCCCTACGGAGCCACCAACTGAATAATTTGAAATTTCCATACCATCTTTAAGAAACGACAAATTAATTAAACAATCTCCTATATTTTGTTGCGCGAGGCCAGCGATCACATCCGAAACCATTGACTTGATAAATTTCTCTCTTTCCGATTGGAGAGGTATTATTATCGCGCCAGTCGTTTCGTTTCAAAATGGGGGTTTTTTGTCATCAACATCACTCTAGACCAAGCCAAACACCTGATGTCTGCCCATAA
>JABAYZ010000243.1:0-522 GCA_018608735.1 Flavobacteriaceae bacterium
CTCTAATGGTTATTGAAAAAGGTACGCTAATGTGTGCCTTTTTTTTATATATAACGAAGTTAATCGAACAAAAATTATTGTAGAAAATAAAGATTATTTTATAAAATAATATTCCAATATCAATCAAACAGACCGGCCAGAAATAGCGTAAACCGTAATAAACCGTATTAGAACCGCTGTAACTGTATTAAAATCGGTTTTGATATTGTTTTTAGCGATAACCAGGGTATAAAATCAATTTTTTTTGAGGATTATAAAATTAAAATGAAACAAAAAAATAGTCCAACCAAACCAAATTATAGAAAAAATTCATCCATGCTAAAAAAGTTCAACGAGATTTTATAATTAAATCATTTATTTAATAATTATAATTAGATATATTTAACTTACATCTCCTAGTTTCATATCTTATATAGAGCTTGGTCAATAATTTATTTTTCTTACTAATTTATGATTGACCATAGAAGTATCAACATTTGCTACTATCACATATCCTTCAATACGCACACGCTTTGAATTTAA
>JABAYZ010000243.1:532-3923 GCA_018608735.1 Flavobacteriaceae bacterium
ATACAGTACGGTAAACTCACAAATAACGTCGCAAACCGGAGATTTTCTGTTAAGCATATGATACATTACCTTCGTATATGCCTATTTTAAAAATATGCATACAAAAACACTTGTTTTTCTTTTACTGATTTGTTCCAACTTAATTTCCATCGCCCAAACCACTGTGGGTGCTGTTTTTGACGATGGCATGGTGTTACAGCAACAGAAAGACATTTATTTATGGGGCACAGATAATGTTGGCACCAAAATTAATGTTGTTAGCTCATGGGGAAAGACAGCCAAAACAACCACATCAAAAAACGGAAAATGGAAGCTGCAATTAGCAACCCCTGTGGCTGGTGGCCCTCATTCGATTACGATAAAGGGGTCATCTTCAATAATAATAAACGACGTATTGATTGGTGAGGTATGGATATGCTCGGGGCAATCTAATATGCAACTACCTCTTAAAGGGGGGTTAGATGGCAATTTCATTGAAGGCGGGTTGGATGCAATTGTGAATTCAAAAAATGATAGAATTCGATTTTTTACTGTCCAGAAAAATGCAAGTTTAAAGCCTTTGGACAACATAAAAGGTAAATGGGAGAAAGCTGACCCTTCAACATCAGGGTCCTTCGGTGCTGTTGGTTACTTCTTTGCTCAACAACTTGAGAAAGTGTTAGAGGTTCCCATTGGAATTATTGTAACAGCCTGGGGCGCTTCTTCAGCAGAGGCATGGACAGACTCAAGCACATTAAACGATTTAGGTTTAGAATTACCTGAAAAAATGGCCAAAATGAAACAACAAACGCCAAGTGTGTTATACAACGCCATGATACATCCTCTAATTGGCTATGGAATGAAAGGAATTTTGTGGTACCAAGGAGAATCGAACCGTCATAATGCGGAGCAATATGAACAAATAATTAATGCCATGGTAACATCGTGGCGCAAAAAATGGAATAATAGAGATTTCCCTTTTTATTATGCCCAGATTGCTCCTTTCAATTACGGAAAAAGAAATTCTGCTTTTTTAAGAGAAGCACAGTTAAACACAAGTCATTCATTGAAAAATTCAGAGATGGTAGTTACATTAGATGTTGGTGATTGCACCCAAATCCATCCATCAAAAAAAACAGAAGTTGGCAAGCGTCTATCCTATATAGCACTTGCTAAAGATTATGGGATTAGTGGATATGATTTCAAATCACCCTCATTAAAAAATTACTTTGTAGAAGACCAAGAGATCACTTTAACTTTTTCAGATCGTGTACACTTAAATAAGAATGTAGATGCTTCAGAAAATTTTGAAATAGCAGGAGCTGATATGATTTTTTATCCTGCAAATACAGTTATGACGAGCCCCTATCATAGCGATCAAAAAATTAGGGTGTTTTCTAAAAAAGTACCCCATCCTAAAGCGGTGCGTTATGGATTTAAAAACTGTGTATTACCAACGCTTTTTGGGAGAAATGGTCTTCCTGTATCATCATTTAGAACCGATAATTTAAATTCCAATGAATAGGGTTTTTTATTTTTTTTTCATTGTTTTAGTAGCCAAAACATCACTTTTACAGGCTCAAAAACCCAACATACTTTGGATTTATGCAGAAGACACGTCTCCATGGATGGGTTGCTATGGAGATAAAATCAATGCGAATGCCACGCCAAACATAGATTCTATAGCTGCGGCGGGTGTTCGTTTTGACAGAGCCTATGTTCCAGCACCTGTGTGTTCAGCTACAAGGTCAGCTCTAATTGTCGGTCAATCTGCCATTCGATTTGGTGCTCACCAGCACCGCTCGTCACGTACCCAAGAGACCCGTTTATTCATACCTCAAGACTACAAATTACTTCCTGAAATACTAATTGAAAATGGATATACCACCTTTAACCATGGTAAGGCAGATTATAATTTTATTTGGGATATGACCAAGACGTACAATTATAAGCTCAAAAAACGTACAGATTTCTCCGAATTGGTTCATAAGCAACCATTTTTTGGGCAAATCCAATTGAGAGGAGGTAAAAACAATACTGATTATTTAAAAGAAAGCGTTAGAGTTGATCCTAATAAGGTTTCAGTGCCTACCGATTATCCAGACAATGAAATATTTAGAAAAATTGTGGCGCAACATTACGATGCGATTCGTGTTGATGATAAAATTATTGGGCAGATTTTACAAGCATTAGAACAAACAGGACTGCACCAAAACACCATTGTGGTTTATTTTTCAGACCATGGTGCCAACAACCTTCCAAGACATAAACAAATGCTCACTGAAGGAGGATTGTATGTGCTTTTTATGGTTATGGGACCAGATAAATATATCCCAAAAAATAGTGTTAGAAATGACTTGGTAAATATGTTAGACCTTTCAGCAACAACGCTTTCATGGGCAGGTGTTGATGTGCCAAATTGGTACGAAGGACAAAATTTATTTTCAAAAAACTTTACACCACGAGCATTTGTTGCTGCACACAAAGACCGATTAGATCATACAATTGACAGGGTAAGAACGCTTAGAACTGAACAATTTAGGTACGTTAAAAACTATAAAACAGACCGTATTTTTTTACAACCGCAATACAGAGATTCAAAACCTGCTATACGGAATCTTCATCATTTATATGAAACCAATAAACTTTCAAAAATTCATCAACAAATATATTTTGGTGAAAGACCCGCTGAAGAATTATATAATGTTTACGAAGACCCTGCCATGGTTTTTAACCTTGTTGACAATGTGGAATACCAAAATGTGCTTGAACAGCACCGGGCATTACTAAATCAATGGATGGCGTCAGGCGACATGGGCTCAGCTCCAGAATCCATAGCATCTTTAAAAGCAAATGGCGATGGAAAAAAATGGGGAGAAGGGGTGAACCCAGAGTACGAGATATACCGCGTGGATTCAGATGGAGACGGCCTATCCGACAGATGGGAAACAGCCAATAACAGAGACCCAAGTGATGGACTTCTTTATTTTGAATTTAATTGTGGTGGTTGGCAAACCGAGGGTTGGAAATCGATAGACATTTTTTCCAATTTGGCGGGTAGTCTAGGATTTCTGGATTTTAAACTATATAAAGAAGGATTACAGATTAGAGAAACCAATCAACAAAAAAGTATAGTCATAAAAATGAAATCTAATGCCAGCTTGAAAATTTTTGTTGCAAATGATTATGGTGACTTAGGCAGTGCAGAATATTCGGGTAATTCGTCTTTTGAAGAAGTGTTGATTCCGCTCAATAAAAATACCAGTTTGAGCGGTTCAACAAAGCTGAGTATATCGTTTCGTGGCAAGAAAAACGACTTGGTTGAAATAGATTATATAAAGCAATTTTAAAAACATTGAAGATATGTTAATTATTACAAAATCACGGGTAATTTTTAGCATCTTACCTATTC
>JABAYZ010000295.1 GCA_018608735.1 Flavobacteriaceae bacterium
CTGGAACAAGTGAAAGAGTTACTGACAAGTCCCGACATCGCGTCGAGGACTGATTGTGTGTTTTTGACCGAAACTCTATCAAGGTTCTATGAGCTTATCGATGAATATGCGCTCGAGTACAGCGATGATCCCGAAAGTCCAGAGGATCCTGAGAAGATAAAAGAAATTCTAGAGCAGGTCACAAGGCAGTTAAATGCTATCGATGAGCATGTAACTTTAAATCAAGAAAAATTAAAATTTCTATCTAATGTTTCACCTAAAGCATAATTATTTCAATATTTTAGAGAATTTTTGCAAAGCCTCTTCTTGATAGTTAATCCTATCAGTAACTTCTACCAAGCCCTCAATTTCTAATATCATTGAGTTGACAGCTTCATTACCAAACGCTTGTGATATCAGGAACCAGATGTATGCCATCTGCAAATTAGGTTCAATGAAAAGGTTGTAATATGTCTTACCTAATCTTTCTGGAGCATTGCGATCTCCAGCCATAGCCTTAACGTCCAACTCTACCACAATTTCTTCAGCTACTATTTCAATCAGCTCGTCCGTCACTAGGTCGCGGATATCATCAACCAACACAATTGCACGCTCACTACCACCTAGAGTTGCTCGCCATGCCCAATACAGAGCTCTTTTGTAGTTGAGGGGACTTCCAAGGCCTTTGAAATATAAGATCGCTAAGTTGTGCTGTGAGGTTGGTTCTCCTTGGTCTGCAAGCACGGTAAACAATTCTACGGCCTTCTGAAAATCTTTATTTTCAACAGCATTAATTGCTTCTACGAAAACATCAGGATCTGTCTCAACAGAACTGGTTTGAGCATTAGTAATATTTACAGATATAATCACAGCACAAATGAAACTAGAAAATATACGCATCATGTTGCAGCCACCATAACTAGCTTTAGCTCTAAAACTCGTATATTTTTTTGTCCATTATTTTGATACACAATCACCTTGGGTCTTTCTTTATCTTGCTTGATAAACTCTACTGAAATAGACCGAGGGAGGAAAACTCCCGCCCTCTCCAAAATTTCTTTTGGTTGATCGTAAAACGCCTCTAAAAACCTTTTATCTACCCAAGTGCGCGCAAGAGCTTGCCCTAATATATCAGGTAAAAATTCTTGAATTTGTGCTTCACTTTCTAAAATTATATCTTGATCATCGAACCTTGTTAGGTCCTGTTCAGGTAAGAGTTTTTTTTTCTTTTTGAAAAACACCGTTGGCAT
The DNA here is from genome assembly GCA_018608735.1 of Flavobacteriaceae bacterium. Classification (GTDB taxonomy): domain Bacteria; phylum Bacteroidota; class Bacteroidia; order Flavobacteriales; family Flavobacteriaceae; genus Hel1-33-131. Next base: position 1,230 of record JABAYZ010000295.1, read on the forward strand.
CATTTTCGAAATCGCCAATGACGCTAAAAAACGTTTCACTTACCATTTCCCTTACAGATTATTACGGTCTCACGAAAAGTACGTTGTATTACCATGGTATCCTAGTAATATTGACGAATAAAGTACTTTGTAGGAGCTGCAAATCCATTTTGTATCACTGAATCTGTGCAAACACTTTTAGTTTTGTGGTACGGCAGTCGATAATAATAGTTTAAGCAGCGGTGATCAGTAATGACTGTTATTTTATCAAAATTAGTTGGGACTTCTGAAGCGGCCACTCGCCTAAAGAAACTAATTTTGATGGTGGCTCCATCCAACTCAGCAGTCATAATTCAAGGACAGACCGGGGTTGGTAAAGAATTAGTAGCGGAAAGCCTACATGATGCTAGCCGACGAAAAGGTAAGTTTGTCGCAGTCAATTGCGCGGCCATTCCCCGTGACCTAATGGAAGCTGAGCTTTTTGGATATGAAAAAGGCGCTTTCACAGGTGCCTTGAAAACAACTCAGGGGAAGTTTGAACAAGCGAATAAAGGTACTCTTTTTCTTGATGAAATTGGAGATATGAACCTCGACTTACAGTCCAAATTGCTCCGAGTTCTTGAAAACTCAAATGTAACACGCGTTGGTGGGCGAACAGACATAAAACTAGACGTACGAATTGTTTGCGCCACTCACAAAGACCTTAATGAATTAGTTTCTCAAAATAAGTTCCGAGAGGACTTACTGTTTCGATTGAATGTATTTCCAATTCAGGTACCAACCTTAAAAGAGCGGTTAGACGACATACCAGAAATAGTGTCTCACCTACTGAAAAAAACCCAGCAACTCACTGCTGGTGACCCAGTAGTTAGCTTTGACGAAAGTGGTATCAAGGCCCTTAAATCTTATGACTGGCCAGGTAACATACGAGAGCTAAAAAATATATTGGAACGTGCAAAAGTTTTTTTTCCGGGTCAAAAAATTAATCATGAGAAAGTCAACAAGACACTTCTGGGCTTCGATCAAAATTCATTTTTTGACAGAGCAGAAGAGACAGCGAGTATTTGGGGCGCTCTTGATGAGCTAGGTGGGGTAGTTCGTGGGCAAGACAACACCGTCCAGGCACCACCATTACCAGAAGATTTCTCTCGGATGTTTGATAGCTCCAACAGTATCGATATAAGAAAGCTACTTAGAGATATAGAAATTGTGTTGATTGAAAAGGCGCTTGAGCGGAATTCTAGTAATACAAGCGAAGCAGCGAAAGACCTGCATCTTCAACGCACTACGTTAATTGAAAAAATCAAGAAATACGGCCTTTAGAATGTTTAAGACTTGTTCCAGCCGTCTACGAGTTGGGTTATGTATTCTTCCGAAGAGGTGGATGCATTAACAGCTTTTTCCATTTCTGAGAACCTTTTGGTGTACATTGCTTGAAGCAGTGCTTCTCTCTGATCAATTTTTGTGAGTTTGCTCTCAAGGTTAGAGCTTCGGTCTTCATATCCCGTAACTGTTGTCTCATGATTTCCTGTAGATGCAAGCGCGTCAGAAAAGAAATCAAACAACTTTGTTTTGGCACTCCGACCGACATAGATACTTAAATCCCCAGGAGTAGAGCTTGTAGTTTCAAACACAAATCCAGGGTAGTCCGGTGTAGAGAAAGCATATGGTCCAGAGCCCGTAAAACTCATGCTTTTTTCACCAGTAGTCCCTGCGTTTAATTTATCATCAGAATCTGTAAAGGTGTGCTTACCGGATGGTACATCCGAGTCTGTGGCTGCATATACAAAGACACTTGGGTCACTTGCGTAAGCCTTGTCTTGAGTAAGCGCATCAAATTTTTCCGGTGCATTCAAAAACGTTCGATCAAAGGTTGTTTGATCAAATACATATGAACCATCAACTGCCGTCTTAATACCAAACTCAACAAAGTAGATATCTTCATCTCCAAAGCCAGTAATGGGTGAAGTCATCAAATTCATCAGTTGCTGCTTAGTACTCCGAAGGTAAGGGTTATTGGCTAATTGACCGTTTTCATCACCAGCTTCATCAACATAGCCAAGTGCGTTTAAATCCACTTTATAAGCATTTAACTCCTCAATTAAGCTTTCAACATTTTGTTGAATATTACTCTGAGAAAGAGATGTTCGGATAATTTGATCACCTGAAACATTGGACAGCAAATCAATATGAAGGCCCGCAACCAGGTCTGTTACGGTATTTGTCTCACGTGAAATATCTACCCCATTGAACTTAAAAGCTGCATCGGTTGCACTTTGAATAAAAGAATTTGGATAAGAGCCACCCGAAGCTGTCTTGAACATATTCGCCTCTGAGCTGCTCCCATCACTGTCATCTATACTAATTGCATTTTGGGCTCCTGTTTCACTCGTGATTAAAAGTGAAAATGCAGATCCAGAAGCAGACTTTTGAACTACTTTTGCAGATACACCAACTATCGCATCAAGCTGAGCTGCAATTTCTGTCAAGGTATCACCTACCGACACGCTGATTGTAGTGGTATTGCCGTTTTGCGTAAATCCATCAAATGTTGGGTTTGATGGACTGCTGTACTCCCCAAATTTTACGCTCAACGAACGAGCATTCTGTACCGCGTAAGTGGCAGAGGAAAAACCAGGCATTTCGAATATAAATGGCTTGGCAATTGTGACATCACTCAAAATATT
>JABAYZ010000206.1:0-1431 GCA_018608735.1 Flavobacteriaceae bacterium
CCTCCAAAAACACCAATTCTATTTTGAACTGAAGAAGAAATTATAGTTCCATCTAACGTGCTAGATCCAGTTATTGGTGTATAAGTTCTGAAATTGTCTAAATCTACAAACCCAAATACAACTTGATCTACTCCTTGAATTCCAGAAACGTTTCTTATTGTATTCTTTGTTTCAGTTCCCAACTGTCCTTGCATTGATATGTCAGAATTAAATTCTATATCATTGAAAGCAAATATTAATCTATGATTTGTAACCCTGTTGTAATTATTGAAGCTCTGAATTAGACCTAAGGGAGTGGCAGTTCCACCTTTGTTTATAAAATTAGTATTAATTTCGTTGTATAGATCTAAACCATAGGTATAGGTCAGGTTTATTTTATCAGAAAATTTATAGCTTAAATTACTACTTCCAATAAATCGATCGCTATCTCTTCTAAATCCAGAATTTTTTAAGTTCCACAGAGGATTTGTAATAGTTGTTCTGTAATAAACACTTGCTCCAGTATTTGGATCTTCATACGGTAGATTGTGAATATCTAAATTACGAGGAATCCAAGTTAAAAGCTGAAAAGTGTTTAATGTAGGTCGATTCGAATCTGTGTTGATGTAATCTGCTTTAGCACTTAATGAAAAGTTATTACTTAATTTAAATTCACCACCAAAAGACAAATTCAATCTTTTTAAATTACTAGTTTTAACAAATCCTTTTTGATCTGCATAACTCGTGTTAAACGCAAATGAAACATTTTCGGTTTTTTTAGATAATAATACTGAGGTGGTGGTTCCTATTTCTGCATTGAAGAAGTCTGATACATTATTTTCTATAGCCTTATACTCTACTGTAGCCCCTTGAAATTCAGGAAAAACTGTTGCATATGCGCCAATATCTAAATGATGAGGTACTATTTGTCCATCAAACCTTGCACCCCAGTTTCCGAAAAATGTTGTGTTAATTCCATTATCAGCTCCTTGGCCATAAGTATTTTGATATTCTGGTAAATTTGCAACTTCTAGCATAGATGTAGTTTGTATAAATTGAATTTCAAATTTTTTCTGGCTTTCTGAAGATGTTCCAGTTTTAGTTTGTATCAAAATAACACCATTTCTGCCATCTTCCCCGTATAGGGTAGATGCTGCTAAACCCTTTAATACACTGGTAGAAGAAATATTGTTTGGATCTATGTCAAACGTACGATCTCCTGTAATCGGAATTCCGTCAATAATATATAAGGGTTGGTTATTTCCAGTAATAGAATTTTTAGATCGTATGATTACATTAGGGGATTCTCCAAGAAATCCACCAGCAGTATTAACCTGAACACCTGAGACTTTTCCTGTTAATAACTTTGCAATGTCTGTTTCGGGTTTATTTTCTATTGCTTCAGATTTGATTGTCGTAACAGCATATCCAAGAGCTTTTTTCTCTCTTTTA
>JABAYZ010000206.1:1441-3881 GCA_018608735.1 Flavobacteriaceae bacterium
GGAGCCACCAACACTACCAGAAGTTCCAGTAACTTGTACTCCAGCAATTTTCCCACTCAAAGCGTTTGAGATGTTACTTTCTCGCGCTTCGGTAAGACCTTCACCTTTTAAAGTTTGGACCGAGTAGCCTAAGGCTTTTTCTTCTCTTTTAATCCCCAAAGCCGTCACCACCACCTCATCCAAGGTATTGTCCGATTGCATGGATACGTTTACCGTATTAGATGCACCAACCGTTATGTTTTGGCTTTCATAGCCTACATAACTAAAGTTTAACACATCGCCTGAGCTGGCATTTATTTTGTAATTGCCATCAAAATCTGTTGTTGTTCCAGAAGACGTTCCTGAGATGACTACGGTAGCCCCAATGAGCGGCAAGCCGTTTTCATCTGAAACTGTTCCAGAAACTGTTTTCTGCTGTGCGAAAGTTACTTGCACAATTAACGCCATAAATAGCGTTAACATCATTGTAAATTTGGTTTTCATTCTTTAATGTTTTAGAATTAGTCTAACTCAAAAGTCACAATAATAAGTTAAAAAACAAAACACCTGTCTTATATTTTAACATTCCTTTAACATAAAAAAATGATTTGTCCTGGAAAACCCTAAAAAGTAGCCGTTAAACTGAGGTGCACTTTAGAATCCGAGAATTTAAAGTTTTGAGTCTCGGTTTGCCCATTTGCTAAATTGAATTTTAAAAGTCCTGCATTCGTTAGGAGTCCAAAGCCAAAGCCAAATCCATAAAGTTTTTGGTCTGAAAGCGTAGGGGTTTCAAAATAAGCAGCATCTATAATAGAGTGTATATATAAGGTAGGGCTAAGTTGGTAGCGGTATTCTGTAGCAAGAATCCCTAAGCTTATCGCATTAATGCTATTTTCTTCAAATCCTCTAATGGAGTTAATGCCACCAAATCTTATGAGCTCATTTAATACATAGTTTTCAGAGTCGATTGCTTGAGCATGAAGTCTTACATAAAAACTATTTTCGGGGTTCAGCTTAAATCGTTTGGAAGCTTTTAACAAAACCAGTGTTTGGTTTGTTTCTGTATTTGTAGTTTTACGATTTGCTATAGAGAAGCGAGCTTCCAAAGTGGTGTTTAAGGGAAATAGTTGATTTTGCGCAGAACGTTGGAGGTAGGTGTATTTGAGTTCATAAGAGCTGGTTTTGTAATCAAGAACATTTTCGTTTGTTTCTGAAAGTAAGGCATTAGATTGTGTGGATCTTAGACCTATAAACACTTTTTGTTTGGGATTGAGTTGATAATACACACTAGCGGCTTGTTCTGCGGTGGTAAAGGTGCTGTCTTTTTTAAGAATATTTAGTTCGAGTTCACTCCCAATGGGCGTTTTAAATAAATAGGGGAGGGTGACTTGTGCATTAAATGTTTTGAGGTCATTTTCATCACTCCTATAGTTGAGGCGAAACGATTCTCCAAAATTTAAGTTGTTGATTAAATTTAAGTTGAGGTAGCCGTTTAATTCTAAGTCGCCTGTTGCTTCATCAGATCCAAATCCCAAAAACCCATCAAAACGATTACTTTTGGTTTTTTCTAAATACAAATAGACTCGAGTGGTGTCTTGGGTAAATAAAACTTCGGCAGGTCGACGTTGTTTGGTGAAGCTAAGTTGATCCAATGCCTCCGTTTTAGCTTGGATAGCTTTAAGATTAAAAGGGGTGTTCTTTTTAATTCCGAGAAAATGTTTGATAAAAGCGCGTGGAAATTTCTCATACCCTTTGATTTCAACAGATTGAAGTTGTCGCGCTTGTTTTGTCTCAATAGACAGATTAGCCCTTAGAACACGTTTTTCAAAAGGCCTAATTGAATTTAAAGCTACAGAAGCAAAGGGGAAGCTTTTGGCGGTCAAGAAATTTGTAAGTGAATGGAGTAAGGGTTCTAGGGCGGTTAGCTTTACTTTATAATAGGAGTTGTTTTCTGAATCAGTATTGCTTTTGAGCTCTAGAAAATCAAAAAGGGCTTTATCGGCATACAGCAGAATGTATTCATATTTTGCTCCAAGGGACATATTGACCCTAATTAAAGGCGGGGTTTTGTCAATTTCAAGAACACGAGCTTCAATATAACCTTGTTGATACATTTGCTCTTTAAACACGGCTACTTGGGTTTCAAGAGTCTTGAAGTTTTCAAAAGTTTTTGTGTATCCTATGGCGTTGATTATAGCAATTTCAGTAGAGTCTGTACTGCTAATTTTCAATTGAAGTTCTTGTGCAGTGCATAGGCTAAACGCTCCAAAGCTCCATAAAACGCCAAAAACTAATTTGAATTGAATGCTCACAATTATTATTTAATGTAAATCTAACGTAAAAAGAGATCTAAATATTTAAACAGGACTAAAAAAACGTAAATATTTTAAAATTATGAAGTTATGATTTGAATAATTCATTTTAATGTGTACCTTTGCAGCCCTCTAAGAAGAGGATTTTA
>JABAYZ010000271.1 GCA_018608735.1 Flavobacteriaceae bacterium
GTACTGACATAGCAAAGCTGGATTTGGCTGCTGTAACGGCGTTTGATGCGTGGCGTACGGCACAGAATGGCAAGGTGCCAGCACAGAGCACCATCAACAATCACAACAGCATCACCTACAGGAACTTAACTGGACGCATCAGTATATAACTTAAAGTTTTAACCAGTTGTCGAGGTAAAAACTGTAAAAATTTTTGCACGTCATATTTGATTTTAGTGTATTGACATGGCATCATTCAGCAGGCCAGAAACGTAAAATTAGGCAAGGGTTGATGAATAGACGTCAATTTAACAAAACTTTTGTGAGCAGCTGCTTTCTATCAACATTAGCTGCACCCTACCTCGCAAATGAATTTATTTATGATATCAGGAGATTAAAGCTTATTCGCCCAGAATCTGGCAGTTCTCTTGATATAGTCTACTGGGTAGAGGGCGAATATATCTCAGATGCATTGTTCGAATTAAACTATATTTTCAGAGATCTTGATGTCAATTTAGTCAAAAAAGTGGATACGAACCTCATTGACTTTTTGGCTTCAACAGCAAGTTTACTAGAAGTTAACGAACCAGTTTCAGTGTCTCGTGCATTCATTGCAGACCCTGAAACCTTAAAGCATGGGTTGAAACCAGAGGCTGCAACTCCCGCTAACTTCCATAATCAAGGCAGGGCAATCGACATACTTCAAATGCGGTCACGTTCTCTCCGTCAAATGCACCGTGCGGCGGAATCTTGTAATGTGGGTGGCGTTGGGCTCTATTCTAGCTACCTTCATATTGACAGCGGTCCTGTTAAAACCTGGATCGGCAGACTGTAAAAAGGCGTAAAAAAACTTAATAACAGTCAGTTAGAAAATAAGGAAGTGAAATTTTAAATGAAAGAGTTAAGGAAAAGATTAATCCAAATTTTCCAATTAACATTGTTAAGCTTCTTTGTAACAGCTGGTGTTGTTTCGTCGATTATTTTTTATTACGGAGTAACAACAGATGAAAATGCATACATGCGAAATTCAGGCGTTAATGCCTCGATACCAAGCTGGTGCATCAATCAACGCACTTCAAAATCTATATTAAGTGTTTTTCGAAAGGGATCTACGGCATTTTTTGGTCCATTAGATCGAGCCCCAGTGACTTTTCGCTTGCTTAACTCCGGAACTATCGAAATTGACCAACGTTTTTCAAGTCTTTCAATAATGAATAGTAATTTACTTTTCGAGGCCGCTTCTGAATCCATGACGCTCAACGATGTACTCGCATTTTCATACACTCAGGATGCATCCATAGGTTATCCCGCAGATTTTATTATCTTTACAGAAAGTCAGCGGGTGTCTGATGTTCAAGGCGTAGTTGATGCCATACAAAACTATTTTGATGGCAAAATGTGTGGAAGAATATTTGTACAAATGGATACAAGTACCTTATCAGATCTAGCCTCAGCTACAAAACTCTCAGAAGTATATGATTGGGAAAAATTAACTACTGAGCCAACTAATCCTAATCAGGTTTCTGAACCAATTGTTATTTCTATGACCAAAAACGGCTCCATATACTTAAATGCTCAATCAATAGAAACTCTTGAGGAACTTACAAAAACACTGCGAGTTGTGTTGATAAATAATAATGATCGAACGGTTTTTTTCCGTGGTGATGAGGCACTATCGATAGCCGTGGTAAATTCTGCATTACAAGCAATCTACAATTCTGGAGCGCTTGATATCAAACTGGTCGCTCAAGATTAACGCCAATTTTGAGTAGTCTAATGTCAGAAACAAAGTCTAAACTTTGTACCAACAACTCTTGTACATGAGCTAGCGCCATCAATTTTTCTCGCTTTAATAAGATTTCTTATAAATTCATCTTTTTGTATTAACTCCTTCTCATTGATTTGCTCAAAACCATCACGATTTATAACGACTGCTTCAGGGTACATTTTTTTTACTTCACTGGTTAACAAGCCAACGGCAGAAAGACTGGTGTTATCAATGCCGCCACCAAATTGTTGTTCATTGTACTTAGGGCCCAATTTCTTGCCTTCAACATTCCAAAACCAGGTGTGAACAACCATTCCATTATCCAATGTCCCGAGTCTTTTAACACCTTTCATAAGTCGTACATCCGTACTGTATTGTAATATCGGAGACTTGTTGACCATCTCGCATTGCAATAAATTGTTAACGCAAACTTCTTCTCGCAACTCACAGCTAGGTAATAAAATTAGAAAACATAAAGTGCGGGTAAGTGTACTCATCAGCAGCCTCTTAACTCTTTTTAGATCAAATACTAAGCACATTTAATTCTGTAATAAATGGAGAATAGACGGCCAATCCAAAAAATTAGGGTGCGTCTGTTTTGTTGAACAATTTTTAGCAATCTCATCCATTAAGATACTGTTTACCGGTGAATAAAAAATTTTATCATCTTTCAAGTAGAAACTAGACCCTCTTGTCGGGCGTTCCCATTGAAAGCTCTGATTCCAACCAAAGCCTTCTGTTTCAAAAAGATAGGGATGCGACCAATAACTGCTGTCGGCCCAACTACGTTGCTCTAATTTGCTTATATTTACGAAATCCCTCTCAGCTTTTCTCAACATTTTGCTCAATGTTTCTTCTGATAATTTATCAGTTGAATACAGCCACTGTTGAAATGAATAGCTGTCTGCAAGCTGCTTGTGTTGCCTTTTTAGGGTTCTAGTTGTCAATTCGTGTACCCGTACCACGTTCGGGTCATCACTCAAAATATCTTTTTTCTCTGAGTGCTGATCAAAATACTGCTTCGCAAACTCGTAAAAATCTAATTGGGTAGTTAATTTGGAAAAATCAATATTAAACTGCCGAGTGAAGCAGTGACTATTACAAGAACGACCTTGCAGTTCAGTTCTATCCCAAAACATTATAGTTTCATTAGGATTTATTGTAGTAAAATCGTAGTAATCAGTGATTGAAATAACAATAGGTTTTCCCTGAAATAAAGTTTCAACTTTGTACTTAGCTGTAGCATAGCAATGTTCATCGGTACGTGTTGTAATCAATTTAGGAATTTCAAGTAAAGAAAGCTCATCCAGACTGTCTAAGAAAAAATCATTTCTAATTAATAAAATATTCTCGTTTAATGTTTTTTTAATCAGCTTTGCAAGTTGGCTGTTTTGATCATCTTTGGATTTCCATTCCGCATAACACGCTACTTTTTGAACGCCCCCCAGTAATACATTGGTGACAGTTCCTAAAGTCTCTTCACTATATCGATCTAAAAAACATGGGTTTTCCATTAATCTATAATACGAAAAAGGACCAAATTGTTCTTCAAGATTATTAAACGGAACGTTGTGGAAATCGTCTTGAAAACGGCTAAATTCGCTACCAAATAATAGGCTTTCGACACTTTTAAATTTAAAAATAACGTCTAAAGACAACAAAATACAAATTGCTAAAATGAACGCTACAGAAGTTAGAATAAGTGGAACAACTACGCTTACTAAAAGCACTCCTTCTAAAAGTTTCCGAAGCGGTTTGACGACAAATAGCGCTGCAACGATTGGGGGAGCAAATATAAAGAGCAACAAAAAAAATCCGTATGGCTCAGATATGAAATCAGTTAACAAAAAAGCTCCATGTGCTGATTGTGAAGATCTAGAGGGCGTAATTTTGAAAGCCCAAGTACATTGCTATCTTAATCGGTTAGGTAGACCTGTCAATCGCAGAGTAAAAAGGGACCAGATCGCGGCGTAAAACTGGTCCACTGAGTTATCGTTTGTCGTGCGCTTTGGCGCGAATGCTTGACAGAGGGTCGACCAACTTCGATAAACTGAGCCGAAGCAAGATCGTTTGGTA
>JABAYZ010000096.1 GCA_018608735.1 Flavobacteriaceae bacterium
TCATGGAGCATATAGAGCCTTGTGGAATTCACTCTGGTGATAGTAATGCGACCTTGCCGCCATTCAATTTAGGCAATCTAGTAATGCAGCAAATCAAGGACCACACCAAAAAAATTGCATTAGCGCTTAATACGGTTGGACTTATCAATATACAATTTGCGGTGAAAGACGATATGGTCTATATTATCGAAGCCAATCCAAGAGCCTCTCGTACGGTACCATTTATTGCGAAAGCGTATGGAGAACCTTATGTGAATTATGCCACTAAAGTTATGTTAGGCGAAAAGAAAGTCACGGATTTTGACTTTAACCCGCAGTTGGAAGGTTACGCCATTAAACAACCTGTATTTTCTTTTAATAAATTTCCAAATGTCAATAAGCAATTGGGGCCAGAAATGAAAAGTACAGGGGAAAGTATTTTGTTTATCGACAGTTTAAAAGATGATGAATTTTACAATCTCTATTCGAGACGAAAAATGTATTTAAGTAAATAAAAATTTAGTTTAATCTTATTTTTCTGTCAACTCAAATTCGAAAACAACAGCGACACTATCGGCTATTTTTGAGCTTACAATTTTTGGAATTTCAATATCAAAATCATTAGGGGCGATTTCAAAAGCTCCTTTTAGAGTAAAAGAATTTTCGGAAGCAGTGAGGTCTACAGTCACATTTTTAAGTGGTTTGGTAACGCCATGGAAACTCAACGTTCCGTTGATGGTATAATTGGTTTGAAGACTGTCTAAAGAAAACCCAATCAATTCGCCTTTGAAAATCGCTTTTGGGTATAAATCCGATTCTGCGTAATTTTCATTGAAATGTTCCTCCATAAGCGCATTTTTAAATCGAAATGCTTTGACGAGTGCGAGAGCTGCAATTTGACCGTTTGAAGTATTGAAAATAGCGGTGACGTTGTCATTAGACGCTTTTATTTCTTCGAAGGTATCAACACTGGCTTCAAAATTAAGCACGCCAGACTTGGTGAGGTACTTTTCCTGTGCTAGCCCTGTGATAGACATAAATAAAAATAATATATATATGTTTTTCATCTTTTTTGTTTAATGTTATTCAACAAATCCTTCGGATTGCCATTGCTTAATGAGATCTATAGAGGTTTGTGGTAACCGTGCACCGCCTAAAGGCATAAAGCCGCTTTCGCCAGATTGTCTGCTGATTCTGTCAATATGATCGGTATTTTCAATGGAGTTTTGTAGCTCGCTAAGCGTTGATAATGGCATTCCAGCGCCATTAATCGGAGGATTGGAATGACAATTTAAACAGTTAGTATCATATATAGGTTTGATGTGTTCCGTATATGTAATAACCACTGCAGGGTCTAGTTGTTCTATCAAATCATTCTCACTCGTATTTGTACAAGAAAGGATCAAAAATGCAAATGTGCCGGCAAAAATAAATTGTTTAAATTTCATAGGAAAGAAATGTTTTAATACAACCAAATTTAATTCTTTTTTTGTTTAACAGAATATAATATAATAGTATTATTTATTTTATCTCTATTTTTGTATTTATGAAAAACAAATTAATCCTTGTTTTAATAGTGTTTTTAGCTACTATTTTCGCCTATAATTATTTGTATCCTGATCACCGATCAATTAGTGACGAAGTTGTTAGTTTTACTGTAAAAGCGGATTATATTCACAATGAATTTATTAGTGATGCGCCACAAGCAGAATTAAAATATCTAGATCAAACGATCATAGTCTCAGGAGTTGTAACCTCTACAAGTGCAAATAGCGTTACAATTAGTAATAAAATTTACGGTCAATTTGAGACTTTAAATAGTGATTTAAAAGTAAACGATTCTATCGCTGTCAAAGGGCGTTGTATTGGTTTTGATGATTTATTAGAGCAAATTAAACTCGATCAATGTCATTTAAAACACTAATCAATGAAGTATCTGCTAGTTATATTAGCCATAAATATTTCTTTTGCACAAACCGATGTGTTTGACTGTGCACGCACAGGAACGGCGGAAGAAATGAACATTTTTTATACTACAAATCCAAAAATAGTTGATTCATTAAACAAAAGAGGAAGTTCACCACTGACCTTAGCAGCCTATTATAACAACCTTGAAGTTGCTAAATATTTGATAGACAAAGTAGCCAACATCAATAGCAACAGTAAAGATGGCACGCCTTTAATGGCAGCTGTAGTCAAAGGACATGTAGAAATTGCCAAAGCTTTGATAGAAGCTGGTGCAGATCCCAACCTTACCGATGCTAACGGCGCAACCGCTTTGCATTATGCAGTGATGTTCAACAATCAAGAACTTGCTTCCCTATTAATGAATGCAAACGCCACTGCTTATATGAAAAATAATGCTGGCCAATCGCCTTTAGATTTTGCGAAAATGCACAACGATAAATCATTAAATACTATTTTAAATAAATAATTTTAAATACAAATACTATGAAAAAAATTACTTTTATCTTAACATTATTAATCACCTCTTTTGGTTTCGCTCAAAATACTTCCACAGGGGTTGTCACGCTTGCACCAGGCTTTTCTGTGAAGTTCGATGTGAATGGAACGACTAACAAAGTCACCATGACCATGGTGGGACCAGATGACAAATGGCTAGGCGTTGCCCTAAATACAAATCTAGGGAATTCGATGGGATCCGGTGGTGAAGATGTAATTATTTATCACGGAACTCCGGGAGTACTATCAGATCGAAATTTCACAGGAAGTCTTAATACTCCAAATACAGATGCTACTCAAGATTGGTCTATGGATAGCAACACGATTAATGGAGGTGTCCGTACAATTGTAGCAATTAGAGATCTAAATACTAATGACAGCAACGATTATGTGTTTACGACCACAAACAATACAGCCCTTCCATTACTTTGGGCAATGGGAAGTACCCTTACGTTATCTCAACATAATAATAGAGGTGGAGCATTGTCAACTCTTGGTACTACAGCTATCGCTACATTGCCAGAGTTTAATATTTACCCAAACCCAACGCGTAAAGAGTTGAATGTAGAGTTTCCTTCAAGCCTACAAAAAGCAAGCGTAGCTGTCTACAGTGTTTTAGGGTCTCTTGTCCTACAAGTTGAATTGGATCAGTTTAATTCAAAAATTAATACCTCAGAATGGAATACAGGAGTGTACATAATGAACATTAATACTCCTAACTTCTCTCAAACAAAGCGTATTATCAAGCAATAAGAACGTATTTATTATAATTTATAAAATCATGAGATCAATATCTAATGGTTTTTTTTAACTTTAACCAATGAAAAAATATCTGACCTCCCTGTTTTTACTTTTTACTGTACTTCTTTTTGCTCAAGACGATTTATTAAATGAAATTGATACAGATAGCGAAACACCTCTGTATGCTTCAGCTGTATTTAAAGGCTTGAAAGTGATCAATTTTGAATCCACAAAGTTAGTGGCTAAAGGCGGATTTAACTTTATTGTTTCACATCGATTTGGAACGGTTAAAGATGGTTTTAAAAATCTTTTTGGTTTGGATGAAGCAGTAACCCATTTGAATTTTGTGTATGGTATATCTGACAACTTTAATATTAGCGCGTCTAGAAGTTCCAATCAGAAAATATATGAGCTAGGTACGAAGTTTAGAATTTTAAGACAACAAGTGGGAAAAATGCCGTTTACAGTTGTTGGTTATACATCTGTATTGGCCAATACAGCCTTGAGTACAGCTAATTTGCCTAAACTAGAATTTAAGCACCGCTTAAGTTATGTTGCTCAACTTTTGATTTCTCGAAAAATAACAAAAGAATTATCGCTAATTGTTTCGCCAACGTTTTTTC
>JABAYZ010000212.1 GCA_018608735.1 Flavobacteriaceae bacterium
AAAAGAATTTCACTACTCATCATGGTCGTATCTATTTGTACAATATCTGCACAAAAAATAAAAGGTACGGTCAGTGGTGGTGGAATGCCCCTTCCTGGAGCAAGTGTTATTGTTAAAGGAACTACTAATGGGACTGTTACAGACTTTGATGGGCTTTATGAAATTGAAGCCAACGGTAATGATGTAATTGTGATATCTTATGTTGGATTTAAAACCATGGACATAGCTGTTAACAACAGAGCAGTCATTGACGTTCAAATGATTGAAGATACAGCAAAGTTGGATGAAGTCGTAGTCATTGGATACGGAACAAGTAAGCGAAAAGATTTAACAGGTTCAATATCATCGGTTAAAGCAGAAGAAATTGACAAAATCAAGACGGTATCATTTGAAGGAGCTTTGGCTGGACGTGTTTCAGGTGTTCAAATTGTGTCTTCAGAAGGTGGTCCCGATGCTGCATTTAAAATCAGAGTTCGTGGAGGAACATCTGTGAATGCGAGTAATGATCCCTTGTATGTTGTTGATGGATTCCCTATATCGGGTGGAGGAATTACAACATCAACCGGATTAGGAAACAGTACAACAAGTCCATTAACTACGTTGGATCCTAGTAATATTGAATCGATAGATGTTTTGAAAGATGCCTCTGCTACAGCAATTTATGGATCTAGAGGAGCGAACGGGGTCATCATAATCACAACCAAAAAAGGAAAAAAAGGCCGAATGAATCTAAATTTTGAGACCTACACTGATTTTTCTACTTTATCCAATAAACTGGATGTCCTAACCCCCCAAGAATGGATCGATTACAGAAATGACTTCCAACCTTGGTCACCAGATCTTCAAACGCAAAAAAAATACCTTGCTCAGACCTACCGTATACCTACAGTTGATTCTGATGGCGACGGCGTTTTAGATACAGACTACGTTGGTGTGTCAGCGGATGACCCAAGGCTGTTTGTTGATGATTGGCAAGAAAATATCACGCGAACTGCTTTAGCTAAAAACTATAGAATATCTGCCAATGGTGGAAGTGATAATACGTCCTACTTTGCCTCTTTCTCTTATCTTGACAGAGAAGGTATAATTCGAACATCAGAAATTGAGCGTTATACACTCAACTTAAATGTAACCCAAAAAATTAACGACAGGTTTCGTGTTGGAATTAACTCTAACATTGGCTACACCACAAGAGGCGGAGTTGTAACAGCAGCCACAAATAATGGACAAGGACGAGCAGGAATTGTAACGAGTGCTGCTCTTTTTAGTCCAGTGATGCCAATCAGACCAACCGAACAAGACATGATCGAAGAGGAGACTTCTCTGGGGATTGTTTACGATGAAGATGGCAGAATGATTTCCAATCAAAATGGTGACTTAAATAATCCCATGACAATGTTAACAGAAAACACTAATACTGGTACCAATTTTCAAGGTCGTTTTAATGCCTTTTTGGAATATAATATTTCTGATGATTTAACGTTCAAATCATCAGTAAGAGGATTTGCATCAAATTCAAAAAACAAAGCTTACTACAGTAGTAGGTTTGGTTGGGCAAGAGCCATTGGAGGACAAGCTATCACCAATTTTGGCAACTCAACTAGCATTGTTACTGAACAAAATTTAAATTTTAGAAAAAGTTTTGGGGCTCATAGTATCAATGCAACTTTGGTTGCTGAGCATCAGCAAAATAAATATGAGTATCTACAATCTAGATCTTCTGGATTTGATATTGAAAATCTAAATTTAGATGCTTTACAACAAGCATTAGAAACACAACCCACAGTTTCAAACGCCATTGACTCTTCCTTAGAATCTTACCTTGCAAGAGTTCAATTTAATGGTTTTGACAACCTTCTTCTTCTTACTGCTAGTGCACGATATGATGGATCGTCACGATTTGCTGAGGGAAACAAATGGGGGTTTTTCCCTTCGTTTGGAGCGGCCATCAATTTCTCTGAACAGAACATTTTAAAAAGCAGTATTTTTAATACGGTGAAGTTGAGAGGTAGTTATGGAGAAACTGGTAATACAGAAATTGGATCTTATTTATCATTATCCAGAGCTGGGTTTTCAAGCTATATCTTTAATGGAAATACACTTGAAACGGGAGCATCAATCGACCGCTTACCTAATCCAGATTTGACGTGGGAAACCACTACTCAAACAGACTTTGGTCTATCTCTATCTTTATTAAATAACAGAATTAATTTAGAGGCCGATTACTACAATAAAATAACAAGTGATTTATTACTTGAAGTACCATTACCTGCAACATCCGGATACCAAACAAGCTTTACAAACATTGGATCGGTCAGAAACAGAGGTTTTGAGTTTGCTATTGATGCCGCAGTTGTTCAAAACAATAATTTCACATGGAATACAAATTTTAATATCAGTTTCAATAAAAATAAAGTTTTGGATTTGGGTGGAGCCCAAGAATTTTTTGTCACAGCCATTGGTGATAATCAAATTCAAAACGATTATATCATAAGAGTTGGTGAGTCTTTAGGCTCAATTTATGGACTGCAAGATGATGGTGTGTATAATTTCAATGATTTTGTTGAATTCGATGGTTTAACAGATGCGGAAGCCGCTGAATTACTCTATTCTAATGTTACTGGAACTGAGAACTGGTATTCTGTAAATATTTATAATCTTAAAGACGGAGTTGTAAGAAATTCTCTTGTACAGGATGGAACATATCGCCCTGGGATGACCAAATTTGTGGATCACAATGGAGACGGTATCATAAATGATGAAGACCGCCATATAATAGGAAATACACTACCCATCCATGTAGGTGGTTTTTCAAATAATTTCACCTACAAAAATTTTGATCTTTCCATTCAAACGCAATGGTCCTACGGAAATGATATTTACAACAAAAACATCAAAAAGGGGACAAGTACAGCTAATCCTTGGTCAAGTAAATTGGCTTTAGTCAACCAAAGATGGTCACCAGAAAATCCAAACAATACACTCACCTCTTTTAACACTGGTGCTAGTGGTAACATTAACTCAGCTGCCTATGCCCGTTATATTGAGGATGGATCATATTTAAGATTAAGTAATATTACCCTAGGATATACGCTTCCAAATAAAATAGCCAAATCCGTTGGTCTAAAGTATCTACGACTATATGCTGCAGTTGATAATGTTTACGTATGGACAAAATATAGTGGATGGGATCCAGATGTCAGCGTAGGAAGAAATCAACTGACCCATGGCTTGGACGTGGACTCATACCCAAGAGCTAGAACAGTACGGTTTGGAATAAATGCTAGACTTTAACTATAAATTAAAAAAATTATGAAAACAAAATTTAAATTATTGTGGGCTTTTTCAACGCTTCTGTTGTTAATTAATACAAGTTGTGAAAAAGAATTTTTACATGAAGAAACAACTAGCTTTATCAGCCCCGAGCAACTTCTGCTAAATGAAGAAGGTGCAGAAATATACGTAATTGGAGCCTATGATGCCATTAGAGTCTTAGCTTCTAGCTTCGACGGATGGTTTAGCATGTGGGGAACCCTAGGTGCAGATGAAATTGTGGTCCCAAACTGGGGTACAGACACTAAAGAAATTTACCTCCAATCTGTATCACCTTCAAATGCAACCATAAGAACCATCTGGGAAAATCTTTACCAATCTGTGAACAAAATTAATAGTGTTGTAGACCGATTGTCCGCAATGACAAGCGAGCAAATTAATGATGAAAGAAAAAATAAACTTATCGGAGAAGCTAAGTTTTTGAGAGCCACATTGTAC
>JABAYZ010000080.1 GCA_018608735.1 Flavobacteriaceae bacterium
ATTGCGATGGTCAAAGCCGATATTTGCAAACTCCCTTTTGAGTCTGATAGTTTTGATTTTATTTTGTGTAACCATGTGCTGGAGCATATCTTAGACGATACCAAAGCCATGCAAGAACTTTTCAGAGTCATGAAGCCTGGCGGAATGGGTGTGTTTCAAATCCCTCAAGATTTAGATCGCGATAAAACGTTTGAAGACCATAGTATAACTGATAAAAAAGCACGTGCTAAAATTTTTGGACAGTATGACCACGTGCGTATTTATGGACGGGATTACTTTGACAAACTAAGATCTGTTGGTTTTAAAGTAGAGGAAGTGGATTATACGGCTACGTTATCGGATAAAGAGATTAACAAATATCGATTGGCAAAAGGTGAAATTATTCCTGTGGTGTATAAGCCTTAGTTTGACGGAAACCCGTTAAACCCTTCTGTTTCGAGTACATTATCATTGGTAACATAAACAATAAAGACTTTTAATTCTGGATGTATTTCAAGAAACGTTCTGATTTCATCTAAAGACATGGCTTGAATTGAAGTAGCATAGGCATCAGCAACCATACAATTATGGGCAACAACTGATACACTTAAAATAGTGGATCGAATCGGATAACCGGTTTTGGTGTCAATAATGTGTGTATAGCGATTGCCTTCAGCATCAAGCTTAAATTTTCTATAGGTTCCAGAAGTCGCCATAGATTCATCTTGAAGTGATAGGGTATTAATATAGAGCTGGTCTCCGCTTAGATCGGGATGTTGAACGCCGACTTTCCATGGTGAATTTTTTACAGAATTAATTCCTTTTGCACGAATTTCGCCGCCAATTTCAATTAAATAATTTCGAACATTTTTTTCTTCTAAATAGTGACCAATCACATCGACACCATAGCCTTTGGCAATGGCATTGAAATCTAATCTAGTGGCTTTTGGTTTTGATATCACCCCGTTACTAAGGGTAACTTTATCCATACCAACAGACAGCATTAATTTGTGTATTTTTAGGCTATCTAACTCTTCTATTTCACCTTCTGGACCAAAATCCCATGCGTTAACTACTGCACCGATAGTAGGGTCAAATTTACCTTGAGTAGTTGTATAAATTTCTTTTGAGGTAATAAAAACAGTCTCAAAATGCTGATCGATAACAACTGTTTCATTTAAATTCACTTTTGAAATATCAGAGGTCGGACTATATGTTGACATCGAACGGTTGACAGCAAAAAACAAACTGTCAAATATAGTTTCAAAATCTTGACTACTGTCATAAATAATAGAATAGGTTGTTCCAAAAACGGGACCAGTTGCACGGCGTTGTTCAGGATTGTTGTCACAGGACACCACTACTACACAAAAAAGAATTAGAAGTTTTTTTATCACTTTATTTTAATTAAAGTTCGTTTCTATGACTTGAATACCGTTGTATTCTATGAGGTATTCTTCATTAAGATATACGGGAAGGTCTTCGCCTTTAGGGTTCGAAATGCCAACGCCGGCATATAAGACTTTTGCATCTTTTTCCTGCGCATGGTTTTTGAAGGTTTCCATCCAAATGACATCGTAGTTATTAGGGTTATCGGGTAACTTTACCACGCGCACAATCACAAAAAAGTATTGGCTATTTTTATCGATACACACAAATTGAGGGTGTTTTTTGAGTTTGCTATTGATGGCTACAAATTCAAATCCACGAGATTCTAAATCTTTCCCGACGTGGTTCATTGCCAAATTATGCATTTCTTGCTTAGAAAGTGGTTTGCTCATGCTACAAAAATACAAAAAGCCCAACACAAGTGCTGGGCTAGATTATAAAAAAATTTAGAAGAGATTACCCTCCAAAATCATCAAATCGAATGTGTTCATCTGCAATTCCAAAATCTTCACCCATTTTTTGAACCGCTTGATTCATTAATGGTGGTCCACAGAAATACAGTTCGATATCTTCTGGTGACTCGTGATGGCTTAAATAATTATCAATAACACAGTTGTGAATAAACCCAACAAATCCGTCGCCATCGCCGTCGATGCCATCTTTTACTTTCCAGTTATCTTCTTCCATAGGTTCGGATAAGGCTAAATAAAATTTGAAATTTGAAAATTCTTTTTCAAGTTGTTCAAAATGGTCTAGGTAGAATAATTCTCTTTTAGAACGTCCACCATACCAATAAGTGACTTTACGGCCTGTTTTAAGGGTTCTGAACAAGTGGTACAAATGCGAACGCATTGGTGCCATTCCTGCTCCTCCACCAACATATAACATTTCTGACTCACTTTCATTGATGAAAAATTCACCGTAAGGGCCTGAAATAGTTACTTTATCTCCTGGTTTTTGCGCAAAAATGTAAGAAGATGCAATCCCTGGATTCACGTCCATCCAGCCGTTCTTAGCACGGTCCCATGGTGGCGTAGCAATACGTACGTTTAACATGATCTCGCGGCCTTCTGCAGGATAGGATGCCATTGAATAGGCCCGTTCTACCGTTTCGTTGTTTTTCATGGTCAGTGGCCAAAGCCCAAACTTATCCCATTCTGCTTGAAACTTGTCTGGAGTTTCATGTTCTTCTGGATGTGCTGTAATGTCAATATCCTTAAAGTTAATTTCACATTCTGGGATTTCAATTTGGATATACCCTCCTGCTTTGTAGCCCATATCTTCTGGGATTTCTACAACAAATTCTTTAATAAAAGAGGCAACGTTATAGTTACGAACAACAGTAGCTTCCCATTTTTTAATTCCAAACACTTCTTCTGGAATGGTAATTTCCATGTCTTGTTTTACTTTCACCTGACAGGATAGACGCGCACCATGTTTCAATTCTTTTCTTGAAAAATGCGGTGTTTCAGTAGGTAGAGCTTCACCTCCACCAGACAGTACGTGACATTCACATTGAATACAAGTTCCACCACCACCACAAGCGGACGGTAGAAATATTTTATTACCACCAAGAGTTGATAACAATGTATCCCCTGAAGCCACTTCAATTTCACGTTCACCATTGATCAGAATCTTTACAGGTCCTGATGGTGATAATTTTTGTTTTACAAAAAGGAGCACACTAATTAATAGTAACGAGGTTACTAAAAATGCTACAACAGTAGCTAAAATGGTTCCGGTTGTTCCAGCTGCTAAAATCATCATATTAGTTCACTATTTTTATTTGATTATCTTCTTCTTTTTCAATTTCTGTAGTTTCAGTTACTACTTCTTTTGATTCTTCTTTTGCGTCTTCATCTCCTCCAGTTAGCATGCCTCCAAAGCTTAAGAAACCGATACCCATTAGTCCTGTAACAATGAATGTAATTCCTAAACCTCTAAGAGGTGCAGGCACATTAGAATAGCGAATTTTTTCGCGGATGGCAGCAATAGCTAAAATGGCTAAAAACCATCCTATACCTGATGAAATTCCGTAATTAACAGCGAGTGCTAAGGTTTCTATTTCACGAGATTGCATGAATAAAGAGCCTCCTAAAATGGCACAGTTTACTGCAATTAGGGGTAAGAATATTCCGAGTGAGTTGTAGAGTGATGGTGAAAATTTTTCAACTACAATTTCTACTAATTGTACCATGGTTGCTATCGTAGCAATAAACATAATGAACGACAGGAAGCTAAGGTCATACTCAGCAAATTCTGGACCTAACCATACCAATGCACCGGGTTGTAATAAATACTGATCTAATAGCCAGTTTAAAGGAACTGTAATGGCTAATACAAAGATGACTGCGGCACCAAGTCCTACGGCGGTTGCTACTTTTTTAGAGACGGCTAAATAT
>JABAYZ010000298.1 GCA_018608735.1 Flavobacteriaceae bacterium
GAGGCTACGAGACCACCCTGCCCGTCTCAAGCTCGTTTTGTCTGACAGTGCCCACGAAAGTTTTCCTGCGCTTTCTCGCATTGGTCTTGGTAATCAGAGATTATGTACTGGAGTGTTTCTTCGTTTGAGGCTGCGAATGTTGGCAAGGGTAACAAGAAAATTAAGGCTATTAGCGATTGACGCATTTAGGTCTCCTATCCCCTGTATTTTAGCCAACCTGGCTACCGAATGAAGTATCTTTTATGATTCATAGCGTAAGATTGGATTTTATGAAAATCATGGATAATGTGCATTTATGAATAACGGCAATCAAGAATTTTCGTGTGGCTTTTTTTCACATTCACTCAACTTTCGGGTGTCAGGGCTTACTAACTCTAATCAAGGTACAGCTCCGATTTATGAGGCCCTGAAAAATCTTTTGGAACGCGGATACCCCACAAGGCCCACACATTATCTCGAAGATAAGATAAGAGAGTTACATCCAGAATTTTCATGGTCTGATCAAGACTTGCCAGAGTCAATGATGCTTCGTTCTTTCAAACCAAATTGGGACGACACAATAAAAGGGTATGATGAAAAACGATTATTTCCTGCGCGCACTTTTTTTAACGATCTAATTGACGAACACCTTTCTGGATACAGCTTCATAAAAAACCTTATCGTCCCAGAATGTAAATTTGGCGATATATTGGTGGATCCAATCAAGGCTGGAGCTAGCCCCGACTGGGCAGTTGATTTCTTTTTGCCCTGTGCTGATTTGGTTATTGAGATTGATGGGTCGCAACATGGCAATGAAAAAGCAAAGGTCTCAGACGCGGCGCGAGATAGGATATTCCGCAAATACGGTATTAGAACACACAGGATCGAGACTAAGAAAATCAATGAAAATAGTGATGGAATTAGGAACTATTTTTCGAGCTTAAAAAAGATATTGGATGGTAATCAAGAAATACAACTCATTAAAGACTTCATAAACAACAGTGAGTATGACTTAAAATCAATAAATTACGACCTTTTGGGCTTAGCAAGGTTCCAACGGTTGCTAGTTGCACTATTGGAGCAAAAGCAAATTAAAAATGGGGCCTGCCTTGAACTAAAAGTGGATTTCCAACCGTTACTGGACTGGCCTGATTTAGCGCTTAAAGATCTGAACAATACATACGACTTATTGAAGTTCCACTTTCCCAGTTCACCAAAGTTTCCAAAAATTAAGTGTATTCTGGTGGAAGAGTTTTCTGAATCAAGCTCAACAATAAAAATAGACTTATCAATATTTCGCAATCTCGATGATACGCCTCTGACTGATAATACTATTAGCGTTCTCAACTCTCAGTTAAATTTCGTGTACTGTTGGGACAGCAAAGAGCCGACAAAAGAGCCAAAGATTTGTCTCACACAAACAAATCTTGATGGGAAAGTAATCAAACAAAAACGTGGTTTAAAGCAGAACTTAGAACAACTTAATTCAATCATTTTTGGTTTTGATGAATTTCGTAAAGGTCAGTTTGAGATTATTTCCTCTGCGATCGAAAGCCATTCAGTGTTGGGACTTTTGCCTACGGGTGGGGGTAAATCTCTTTGCTTTCAAACCTTAGGAGCTATTGAATTTGGCTGCACTATTGTAGTTTGCCCTATTACAGCCCTGATCCGAGACCATGTTTTAGAATTACAACAGTTCGGTTTCAATCAGCGCGCTGCGTTTGTATCGGCAGAAACCGCCAAAGAACAAAAAAATATTTTCCACAAACTAGAAGTAGGTTCATTAAAATTTTTATTCTTGTCGCCGGAACAATTTCAAAAACCTGAGGTTAGACAAATTTTAGCTAGACTTACGCGCAACAACAGGGTGTCCCGCTTTGTTATCGACGAGGTACATTGCATTTCGGAATGGGGCCATGACTTCAGAACTGCTTATCTAAATTTAGCTTATACAATTGAAAAATTTTCACCCGGAACACCAGTTTTATGCTTAACAGCTACTGCGGCTGTTAAAGTCATAAAAGATATTCAGATTGAGTTTAAAATATCTGATGACGATATTGTGTATAGTATGGATCAGTCTCGTGCGGAGTTGAGTTTTAAGATCCAGAACACCACTAACAAACTTAGTGATTTACAAAAGATATTGGCATCTAGAGACAAAAATAAGTCTATTAATAAAACAGAGGCAATGATCATTTTCTCAACAAGAGCTAATGATAAAGGAACCGAACTTGGGGTCCCTGCGATTAGCCAAAACGTCCGTAGGGTTCTCGAGGATGCAAATATAGGTGTTTTTACGGGGAAGAAGCCGGAGCATTTTGATTTACTTTCCGAGCTTAAAAATATCTCAAAGCCGACCAAAGCCATAAAAAACTATAATGAGTACAAAGCTGAAGTTCAAAAACAATTCAAAGCCAATCAGCTGGATGGCATTGTGGCGACAAAGGCTTTTGGTATGGGCGTAAATAAGCCAAACGTGCGTTTAGTAGTGCATTATGGAATGCCCCAATCTTTAGAAACACTTTATCAGGAAGCCGGACGGGCGGGGCGAGATAAAAAACCAGCAGACTGTATAACACTATTTACACCTGGATCTAACATACCGGAAGCCACACATTCAGCAGACACAACCATGGAGAGTCTTGAGCTAATACAAAAAAAAATCATGAATAGCGGTGGAGATCTGAGTTTACAGCTTTTCTTTTTAACACAGAACAGCAAGAAAGTTGAGCTCGAATTACAAGAATGTATCAGCGAATTAGAGTTCTTAAGATCTTTTGGCACTGAGGGCCTGGTGACTGTTTCAGAAGACTTAAGTCAGCGCAGTGACCCTCAGCTTGATGGCAGCGATGCTCAAGCTGATGAATTAATCATTGCAAAGGAAAAGCAAAAAAATCGAGAGCGGCTCAAAGAAAAAATTATCTATAGATTGAAACAACTTGGATTTGTTAAAGATTGGGCCGTCCTTGATTTTATCAAGGGCATTTACGAAGTAGAGTGGGCTGATCAAGACATCACTATGCTGGCTGTCAGTATTTTAAAGATGATAAGAAAATACTCTGAGGCTGAAGATGACATTGCGAAGTATAGCGAAAAGATTAAAGGCGCAGCACTGGAGGGTCTGGTTGCTGAAGAAGCGTTAATTAGGGTACTATTGGAATGGAACTATGAGCATTTCGTCTACCAAAGGCGCCAGTCTCTTAAAAATATTTATGACGCATGCAGCGGTTTTGAAAACAGTGATAAATTTAAACAAACAATTGAATCCTACTTTCAAATCAATAAAGCTTTCTCCGAACTTCCAAGCATCATCAACCTGAACGCTAAAGATGTACCTCTTCCAATTAGGTCAATTATCCTAACGAACGACGGAAATCTCAAAAGCGCCGGAAAACGTCATCAGATGAAGATAAATCTTATGAAATACTTGGAAGCTTACAGCGACAATCCGGGTCTGAATCTTTTATCCAGCCTATTGAGACTTGCGGATGACAATTTCGACGATCCAGATGGAATGCAACGGTTTAAGCAATATTTAGACACTTTCAATGTGAGTGGTGCTGAAGTTCTCTCGTTAGAGCCGTTAGTTGACACTCTTTGTAAGTTTCAGCCAAAATTGGCACAGCAGGCTTTCGATTGCATCTTTGACCGGTTTCGCCAACCAGCATTAGCCAAAATGGTTTTGGAACGCACAGATAACGCTGAAGCAGAATATATATTAGTCCACGACTTAAGTGCCCGTTTGGAGAAAGTACTATGAATAAAAAGAGCATTTTAGAAG
>JABAYZ010000019.1 GCA_018608735.1 Flavobacteriaceae bacterium
ATTGTACTTTTAAGGCCTCAAGTCCAGAAAATTTAATTTCATCTCTAATCCGATCTAAAAATTGAATATTAAGAGAATTTCCATACAAAGTTTGGTTAAAATCAAAAAAGAAAACTTCTACTGAAAGCTCATTGGCTTCACTTACTGTGGGGTTAGTGCCAATATTCAGCATTCCATATACCAATTGATTATCAATAAGGGATTGGACGAGATACACCCCTTTTTTAGGGATGAGTTTATAAGACTCTTCTATTTTTAAATTAGCCGTCGGAAACTGAATCGTTTTTCCCAAGCCTTTTCCTTTCACTACCCTTCCATTGATCATAAACGGATAGCCCAAAAATTGATTGGCTACTTTAATAGCACCTTCTGCTAAGGCTGTTCTGATTTTGGTAGAACTAACGGCGACATCACCGACTTCCTGGGCACTAATTTCGGTGACTTTAAATCCATAAAATGCACCAAACTCTTTCAGGTCTTTGATATTGGCCGTACGATTTCGTCCAAAATGATGATCATAACCCACAATAATATGTTTGACATGAAGGGTATTGACCAACACATCGCGCACATACTCTAGAGCTGTAAGTCTTGAGAATTCTTTGGTAAAGGCTTTGATGACAAGATGATCGACCCCTAAATTCTGAATTAAATCTGATTTTTCATCAATCGTATTAATTAGTTTTATGGAGTTATCATTCTGCACCACCATTCGAGGATGTGGAAAAAAGGTCAATACCAATGCTTGAAGGTTCTCGGAATGTGCAATATTTACAAGACGTTTGATGATTTTTTGGTGCCCTATATGAACCCCATCAAAGGTGCCAATAGTGACAACAGAGTCTTTTATTTGATTGTAATCGGCGGCAGATTTAATTTTCAAAAGCTAATTTTATAATTGCTACTATAAAGTACGAAGATAAAAAAAGAGGGGCATTTTAAGAGGATTCATTTTTTATTTTTTTTATCTGAGTTATTTGAAGTATTTTTATGGCAATTAGCACCTAAAATCTTAAGTTATAACCATCTTTCCTATGGAACTCAAATTTCTTTTTACGCCTTGTCTGTTGTCACTTTTTTTATTTCTAGGGTTGAACTCTTATTCTCAAAATCGTACTTGTGGCATGGAGGATTATATGAACGCGCAGCTGCAAAATCCTAATTTTGCAATAGAGTATCAAGAAAATCAAGCTAGGTTTAGAGAAGCTTTCGCAAGGCGTATCATGCCAAATAGCGCAAATTTTAACACATCAAATCCTGTAGTCATCCCCGTTGCAGTTCATTTTCCAGAAGCTCAAGAAACGGATAGAGCCTGTTTGGAAGCTCTTGCTCAAAACCAAATTGATATTTTAAATGCCGACTTTACAGCCACAAATAGTGATGCCAACTTATGGAGTACTGTTAGTAGTTTCTATCCAGGGGTTAATCCTGGTAGTGTCGCTATTGAATTTTGTATGGCAACTAAAAATCACCCTGTGGGCATAGGTGGCGGATTGACTGAAGGCAGCCCCGCAGTGACCATTGGATACAACTTTGGAAACGGTGGGAATGAAGATGCTAACTGGAGTGGTTATATGAATTTTTTAGTAAAAGATATTGGCTCTGAAATTTTGGGATTCTCCCCTTTAGGAGGTAATATCTCGGCAGGGCAATCTGTAGTAATGAATTTAAACGCCTTTGGTTCTGGAGCTGGCTGCTCTGAATCTGGTATTGTACCGAATGCTCCCTATGATTTAGGACGTACGGTTACTCATGAGCTCGGACATTTTTATAATCTAAAACATACCTTTGATGGGTTCTCCTGTGCTGGTGATGATGGGATTGCGGATACGCCCAATATTTCTAACTCCAACTATGGCTGCCCAGCTCCTGGAAGTGTAGACGGCTGTGAACCCAATGAGAAAGCACTCACCATGAATTATATGGATTACGTCAATGATGCCTGTATGTATATGTTAACGGAGGGACAAACGACAGTTGTCGGTGCTTATATTAGTACAATACAAAATCAGTTTAAGCAAAACACCACCCTATGTGGCGTTAATAGTTTTAGTATTTCGGCAGTGGACATTTTTTACAATACCTGTGGAAATGAGGCCACATTTGATTTGGATTATTTAACAATTAATGGCTTTGATTCAATGGTTGCGCTGGAGGTTAGTAATGTGCCTCAAGGAGTCACGGCCTCTTTAAGTCAGGATGAGATTATTACGTCTGGAGGCTTTAGCTTAGCATTGACAAACATTGACCAATTAGCCTTAGCAGACTACACCATCACCGTCACCGCTACGGGTGCGGGCGAATCATCATCGGCAAACTTAACCTTATCTATTGTAGATACGGTTTGTAGTGCTGCGGGAAATTTAGACTTTGAAACGGCAACTACGGCGGTTGTTTTTAATAATATCAACCAACAAAGTCGCGCTTCAAAAACAGCGCCTTACATTGATTTTACTTCAATTCTGACCGATATCAACAGAGAAAGTAGTTATGATCTTAGTGTGCATGTGAATACGGACGGTGATTATGAGGTGGCTACAAAAGTATGGATCGATTGGAATCAAAACTGTAATTTTACGGACCCAGGAGAAGTCTATGACTTAGGGGGTGCTTACGGAGTTTTTGATGGCCCTACTAGTAATTCGCCACATGCCATTGTGATCCCTAGTGATGCCGTTTTAGGCACCACCACAATGCGGGTATCTACTAAACTTGTGAGTGATGGTCCAAATTTTTCTTCCTGTCAAACTGGTTTTGATGGTGAGGTTGAGGATTATACCGTTAATGTCCTAGAATCTATAGCAGATTATGGAAATGAATTTATCGATTTGGTGGTCTTTCCAAACCCATCATCTGGAAGCTTCACATTAAAATTCGTAACCAACGTTACTACTGATTTTGAAGTCCGCGTTTATGACATTAGAGGCCGTAGAGTTTATACTCAGGGTTTTGAAAATCGGATTAATTTCAATCAAACCATTAATTTAGACAGCGCACAATCTGGCGTTTATCTCATGACGGTTTCTAGTGGGAGTGAACAGGTGACTAAACGTATTTTAGTTAATTAAAACGTTTCGACGTTAAGTGCCATTATAAGTATTCATGGCATTATGAATGCCAGCCATCACAAAACTTTTGATACATGCACTGCACTGTTCCAAACGTTCTTGGAGTTTTTCAGATTCTTCTGTGGTCCATTCGCCAAGCACATAGTCAACTTGTCGGCCTTTTGCAAACTCATCACTAATTCCAAAACGAAGTCTATTGTATTGGGAGGTGTTCAGTTTGTCTTGAATATCTTTCAAACCATTATGCCCGCCTGCACTGCCTTTCATTTTTAGGCGAAGCGTTCCAAAGGGTAAGTTTAAATCGTCTGTAATAATCAGTAGATTTTCGGGTGGAATGGCTTCTTTTTCTAACCAATACTTAACCGCCTTACCGCTAAGGTTCATATAGGTGTTTGGTTTTAAAAGTAGAAAGCTGCGGCCTTTAAATTTGAAGCTTGCCAAATCGCCCAGTTTTTTAGTTTCAAAAACAGCGTCGTTTAGCTGTGCAAATTTCTCTACGACCTTAAAGCCAATGTTGTGACGAGTGCGCACATAGTCCGCACCAATATTTCCCAATCCAACAATCAAGTATTTTTTTGACATCTCTTCAGCGGTGTTTGTGTTGGGTTTATTTTTAAAGAACCAGTTAAACATAGTGTAAAAATAAAAAAAGCATTCTGAATAACAGAATGCTTTTGTAAATAATGATT
>JABAYZ010000124.1 GCA_018608735.1 Flavobacteriaceae bacterium
AAACTTCGCATCAACGGACATTCCCATTTACTACCTTATCCTGAAGAAATTCCTGAATTCATGAAAGAAAAGGAAATTTTTTGGGTGGACGATGAGCGCAAGCATATGCTTCAAAAAGGATGGAGTCGACCTGTGACGCATTCAAGCTTTTTCTTAGATGAAAAACTGGAATGGATGGATCAAAATAAAATTGACCATGCAGTTGTTTTAAATTTATCTCAACTCTACGGAAATGGCTTGCGTTTGGAAGAAATGAAAAAAGCATTGCGTTTTCAAAACGATTACAACGCCAGAGTCCAACACGACAATGCGTCTAAATTCACATGTGGATTTGTGGTGCATCCCGGATTTATTCAAGGAGCCTTGTGGGAAATTGAACGCTGTGTCAAAGAATTAGACTTAAGAGTGTTGTGTTTACCTACTCACTTTATGGATAGTATTGGGCAATGGCGTAGTGTATTTGACAAAGAAAATGATCCCATTTTTGAATTGGCAAATGACTATAACTTAGCCATTGAAGTTCACCCCTACGATGGAGAAAAAATGATTAAACTCGAAAACACCTCGTGGCGTTTTCATTTGATATGGATGCTCGCACAATGCGGAGATGCCTATCACTTTTATACTTTAAATGGCATGCAAGAACGCTACCCGAACATTCGGACCTGTTTTGCGCATGGCGGTCAAATGGCACAAATGAATCTTGGACGACGAATTCAAGGCTTTGATGGGCGACCAGATTTGTTTGAGGGTAAAATTCACCCCCGAAAAGCGGTTGGCCATCCAAATATTTATTTTGACACCTTGGTTCATGATACCGATTCCCTAAACCTAATGCTGAAACGTCAAGGGAGTAACCAAATTATTATGGGCTTGGACGACCCCTATCCGTTAGGGGAGATGGAAAGCGAAGCACAATCTTCTTATCCAGGAAAACTTTTAGACCTTGCTATTGATCAAAAACTCATTTCTGAAATCCAATACGACGATATTTGGGAAGACAATGTCTTAAGATGGTTGTTTGGAGAAGACAAAGTACAGGCTGAAAAATTGATTCAAAAAATTATATCTTAAATGCACTTTATTTCAGAGAAACTAGACGACTATGTCGTAAAACATTCCGAAGAGGAACCCGCGCTTTTAAAAGCGCTCACTAGAGAAACCTATCAAAAAATTTTGCAACCAAGGATGCTCAGTGGACATTATCAAGGACGTGTGCTAAGTATGTTATCAAAATTAATTCGTCCAAAGGTAATTTTGGAACTGGGAACATTTACGGGCTATTCGGCATTGTGTTTAGCAGAAGGATTGGACAAAAATGGTGTTTTACACACGATTGATATTAACGAAGAATTGGTTGATTTTCAAAAAAAATATTTTGACAAATCAGATTATGGAACACAAATCATACCGCATTTAGGATCCGCTTTGGACATCATTCCAACCTTAGAAACTACCTTTGACTTGGTATTTATGGATGCCGATAAACCCAATTACATCACTTATTTTCATCAAATTATTGACAAACTCAACTCTGGCGGCGTCATTCTTTCTGACAATGTTTTGTGGAGTGGAAAGGTTATTGAGGAACTTAATCCTTCGGACGTTTCAACAAAAATTGTTTTGGAGTATAATGCCCTATTAAAAAACGATACGCGTTTGGAAACGGTATTACTTCCCATTAGAGATGGGCTTACCGTGAGTATTAAAAAGTAAAATTTAAAGATTTCGACGTACCGACCCCGTAAAGTCTTTAAGCTCGTCTTTTACTTTACTAAGTTCTTCGTTTACATTTTTGGAAATTGAGGTATCTATGCCATTTTTATCGGCACTTTTTTGGATTTCACCCTTGATATCATTGGTGGCATCTTTTAGTGTTCGCATCCCTTTACCAAGGCCTTTGGCAATACTTGGAATTTTATCCGCACCAAATACCAGTATCACAATAAATAAGATAAATGTGATTTCTGTGCCACTAATAAATAAAAAGTGCGTGTGTGTCATACTACAAATATAACAAGATTTCTTTGATCCAGTTTGTTAATTTTTAGACAAACTTGCAATCTTAAAGGCTTTTAATTTTCCTTCCAAGAATTGAAAGATTTCTACATCACTCCTGCCTTTACAACGCTCTTGAAAATCAGGCGCATCAGCACAGAAATAATAAAACTCCATTCGCTTTTCTTCTTTTAACGCATTCGTTTTAAAAAAAAGCGGACCTACAACGTCTCTTATACGCTGAATGGTTTGTTTGTCGTTATCAAGTTTTAGTTGTTTTTTAAGCATTTTAGTACGACCAGAAATCATATTAAGAAGCTTAGAGAAATTCACTCCTAATCCAATAACAAGAGGGCCGTCATCGGCTTCAAAAAGGCGTCTTTCTGCTAAATTCATTCGCGGGCCTGTATAGCCGGGGATGCCTAAATCGTAAAAATCAATGGGACGATCGGCCTCAGAATTGGTGATATCAGAATTTAAATCCCCTGTTAATATGGTCCCAACCACAACCTCATCTAAAGCATTAATAGATTCCGAAAGGCTGACTGTAATGGATTTGTTTTTAATTTGTTGAGCAGTTAAAACGATGATTTTGGGCATATATTGGATGGATGAAAAATAGAGCGAATCCGCCAATTTCCCCGCTATACTAAATCGTCCGTTTTCATCAGTGGTAGTGTATCTATACGAGGTCTTATTAATCACGTGAATCCCTTCCAATTCTCCGCTGGAAATGATTTGCCCTGAGAGCTCCACTTTTTGTGCCTGTATCTTGCATACAACCATAGTGCTACCAATTATAAGTAACAAAACAGTTTTTACTGAAAAAAAAGAATTCCGCAAATTGATTTGATATTATATTAATGGTAAATTTACAAAAATTAAAAGATGAAACGAGCATACTAAAATTATTATCACCCGTGGGAATGACTAATAGCGAACCTGCTTGCAGCATGTGACCTTCTAAAATAATAAATATAGACATATGAAACAACTCTTAATTGCTAGCACCTCTACGGTGCATGGCAGCGGGTTCTTGGACTACCTGTTAGACGCTTTAAAAATTCATTTTAAGAAAGTAGATAACGTTCTTTTTGTACCTTATGCACGTCCCGGGGGGATTAGCCATGATGCCTATACTGAGATTGTGCAATTGGCGTTTTCAAAAATTGGAAAAACCGTTAAAGGCATCCATGAGTTTGACAATCCTAAAGACGCCATAAAATCTGCTGAAGGGATTTTTACAGGGGGTGGTAACACCTTTGTTTTGGTGGATCAATTGTATAAAAAGGATTTAATGGCCCCTTTAAAAACGGCTATTGAATCTGGTATCCCCTATGTAGGCACTAGTGCAGGCAGTAATATTTGTGGGCTTACTATAGGCACTTCCAATGACATGCCTATTGCCTATCCAAAAAGCTTTAAAACTTTGGGGGTTGTGCCGTTTAACATCAATCCACACTATATGGACTCCGATCCCAAAAGCACCCATATGGGCGAAACCCGTGAGACCCGAATTAAAGAGTTTCATTACTACAATTCGCAGCCGGTTGTTGGACTTCGAGAAGGGAGTTATTTGCAAGTCTTAGGCGAAAAAATAACGCTTAAAGGCCCGTTAAACGCCCGCGTATTTGAACCCAAAAAAACGCCTTATGAACTTAAGCCAGAAGCCGAGCTGTCCAACCTAACTTAAACCCCACTTTAGGGCTGAAGTTTCAATTCATTTTTTTTACAAAATGATAGCCTAATTTTT
>JABAYZ010000204.1 GCA_018608735.1 Flavobacteriaceae bacterium
ATCTGCAATTGAGTATCCGATGTCTTCAGGCTGATCGGCAGAAGTGTTTTCTAAAAAATGCTTGAAGCCAAGCGGTTCGCCTGACCCAAGAAAGCTAAAAATACTTCGCTGGTTTTGGCCATAACTTCTACGACTAATTGGCCCCAAGCAGGTAGCAGTTAGAGGGTTTAACGGCCAGCAGGCCGTGAGCATAGAGTTTAAATTGTCAGCAGGCGCTCTCTTAATATCTCTCAAATATTGAACTAGCTTTTCGCATATTTGCGCGTGTTGCGCTGGAACATTCGTACTCGCAATTGTTGCTGATATGAGCTCAATTTGCTCTGAGCTGTTGAGGTTCAGGCTGATATCTATGAAACGGCCCTGAACTTTTCCCCATTCGTCGCGGATACGTTGAATTGCGTTTGATGAATACTCTTGGAAAGTTTGATGCAAAATCCCTACGAAGACAAATTTTCCCGCACTTCTCGTGGCTGCTTCGGCAAGCAGTTGGTAAAGGTAGACGTCGCCGTCGGTGGAAACAGAGTGTTCCAGAAGTTTGCCCATCTCATCAATTATGAGAAATAGACCTCCACGATCCGTGGAGCCCTTAACAAACTTATCTATGCAAGAAATGATATTTTCTGCGGTCTCGGGCGCGTTTGATTTCATCAATTTTTGCGCCTTCAATTCCTTTGAAATCGCCGACATTAAGGAAATGCGTTGACCTATGACCGTCACAGCTGTCCAGCCGTCAGAATGCGGTGGGAAAGCTTGCCAAATTCTTTTGGCAGTCACCGGATCATAAGAATTTGCCGCCAATTTACGATTTTCTTCAGGACCTTTTAGGATTGACAGCAGGCTAAGGGCTAGAGTTGATTTTCCACTTCCGTAAGGTCCTGTCCATGTGTACGCACCTTGAGGTACGTCACCTTCTTGGTGTGATGCTAATGTGTTCAAAAATAAATCAATTGAGCCAGAGTATATAAAACTGTCTGCTCCTAATGTGTCTTGGTCAATCCGCGTTGACCGCGAAAATTGGCTTTTTAATGGAACTATAGACAGCAGGTTATTTTCAATATTCATATTCATGTCTCTGCCCAAGCAGCTAACAATTTTTCTGAATCAAAATTGTTAGAGTTCTTAAAGATTTGCAAAATTCCAGCAGTTTCAGATAATTGCATCGCTCCATTGGTTTGGTTGTATAAGTCATGGAGACGGTCAGTTAATTCGTTCTCACTAAGAGCAAATATCCGTCCGGGCGTTGAGGGCCCATACAGGAGGGAGTCTACTCTTATTGAGTTTGAGTTGAAGCCAGCTCGTTCGTCCTGTCCTTGCCAGAAATCTACTACGGTCGAGATGAACAATTTCTGCGGTAAGCTCGTCTTTGGACCAGTATTGATGGTGTACCTATTATCATCAGTTTTTCTTATGAGGTTAAGGTCAGCCAATGGAGAAGTTATGTCTTCTTCCTTGAAGCCTTTAGAGTTCCGAGGGCTACAGTACATGGCAAGAATTACATTTATGTCGGCTTTTAAAGACTTTACTTGGTTCACGGGCTTGCCATGCACTTCTGCAAACTCTTGGAGCTTCAATTCGAGATAATCTTTCGTAAATGTTGGTGTGTTCAGAAAGGAAAATATCCAGTAAGCTGTTGTACAGGTTTGTTTTTTACATAGTTCATAATGTATTTTCCAAAGAGAGCCTGCGTTTTCTAAAAATGGATCGACTTCTTCATCTAAAAGCCGTTTTGCATAATTTGAGTGAGCATATCCATCATCTGTGCGTACAATGAAGTTCGATGCTAAAGCCCAATGCCTAATGGCATTAACCATATTCTTGCCTACACCAAGGTCAATAATGGCGTCATCGGTCGAAAATGGATTTATATTATTTTTTTCAACAGCATAGTATGCTTTTTCCAACCAGCCATGTCGCAACGGAAATGTATCATGCCCTGTAAAGCTGATTTTGACCTGTTCATTTGTGATTTTTAACATTTGTATTAGCGGCTCCTTGCGTCTTCATGCTACTAACACTTCGACAGAGGGTCAAACGCAATTGGTGAAATCTACCAGGAAGAAAACTTTAAAATATTTACTACATATGGTAGGGAGATTTTATAATGGCAATATATCTTGATCATCAAGCAACAACACCTACACATCCCTCTGTGATCGACGCAATGCAAAGGCTATGGCGTGATGATTTTGGTAATCCGCATTCTTCAGAGCATATTGTTGGGTGGAATGCGAATAGTAAAGTTGAGAAATCAAAACAATTAATTGCAGATATTTTGCTTTGTGAGGCGGATGAAATTGTTTTCTATTCGGGTGCTACTGAAGCTAATAACCATGCCATTTTTTCGCTTTCAAATTTATCAAAAGCCTTACCGGACCGTCAGCAAGTCATAATATCATCAATTGAACACAAGTGCGTCATTGAAGCTGCTCAGTTCTGGGCGGAAAATTTTAACCTGCATGTAGAAATGGTCGGTGTTAACAAAGATGGTCATGTCGATTTAGAGGATTTGAAAAAGCTTTTAGAGGTACCAACGCTATTTTGTTCAATAATGTCGGTAAATAATGAAGTTGGAACAGTTCAGGACATCTCAAAGCTTTCGCAAATTTTGCGTGGAAAAGGAGTTTTTTTTCATTCGGATTGTGCGCAGGCGTTAAAAGCGATTGATGGAAACTCAATTGCTGAATTTGTTGATATAGCTACTTTTTCAGGTCATAAAATTGGTGGCCCTCAAGGTATTGGATGTGCATTTATATCTGGAAATTTACAGTCTGAAATTGTTCCCTTGACCCTAGGTGGCGGACAACAAAATGGGCTTCGGTCTGGAACTTTGCCGCTGCCTTTAGTGGTTGGATTAGCAAAAGCTTTTGAGCTTTTCAGAGACGATGAAAAACCAATTTTTACGAGACAAAACTTAGCTAACATGAGAGATGTTTTTTGGACGGAACTGCAAAAAGGGATTCCAGATATCCAGTTGAACGGGCCTGACTTGCAGTTTCGTCATCCTGGAAATTTAAATATTTACTTCCCCGGTGTTAGAGCATCAGACTTACTTATGATGCTTCAGCCCAAGCTGTGTGCTTCTAGCGGCTCAGCTTGTTCGTCAGGCTCAATAGAGCCGAGCTATGTCTTGCAAGCTCTGTACGGTGATCCTGTAAGAGCGCAGAGCTCGATTAGACTAAGTATCGATCAGAGCACTACAGATGAAAACCTCAGAGATGCGGTTGAAATGTTTCGAGCTGTATATCTAGAACTAAAACGCAGTACGTAATTTTTGGGCACAGTATTGAGTTTAGTTTTGGTAATCAGGGAGGGGGATTTTATTTTCCATAAGGGCTTTTGCAAAGTCTTCAAACTTTGGACCTTCACCGCTAAAATCTAAATCCAGAGTATTCATGATCAAATTATCAAAATCTAATTGTGCTTGATAGTTTTTATCTTTTTTGTCCATCCAGCGGCTTTTTAAGTAAACAGTTTTAACTCGTCCGTCTTTGCAATGATCAACGTTGATGATGTCGTTTTCCCGAAACTTTACAATTGTCCTGGATAACATGCGTGGAAGTGGACCGGCATCGAAGTTGTCCACTTTTATATATGAAACTTTTTTACTTTCGATATGTATTCTGATGAGATCATTGCCTTCAATTGTTCCGGCTAGGCGTTCCGCAAGAGAAATAACGCCTCTGAGACGAATTGGTATGTCTGGCAAATGTGCAGCCCTTAATGTAAATTTTTCGTCTT
>JABAYZ010000175.1 GCA_018608735.1 Flavobacteriaceae bacterium
TAATGTATTTATAGGACTCAAATTTGATGATTTCACAATAAATATGCAAATAATTGTTAATTTATTAATTTACATAACATAATATATTTAGATTTGAATTGTATTTTTGTATCATTAAATTTAAATAACAACCATTATGAAATCTGTATTTGCCTTATTCTTAACCGTCCTGTTATTTGGATCCTGTACTGAAACTCCAAAAAATTATGTCTCCCTCTCTGG
The DNA here is from genome assembly GCA_018608735.1 of Flavobacteriaceae bacterium. Classification (GTDB taxonomy): domain Bacteria; phylum Bacteroidota; class Bacteroidia; order Flavobacteriales; family Flavobacteriaceae; genus Hel1-33-131. Next base: position 223 of record JABAYZ010000175.1, read on the forward strand.
GAAAATCTCCAATGCTAATGAATTTAAAAATATAACCATTAGCAACCGAAAGGGTTACACAAAAAACATCAAAATCAATGACGATGGGGCCTTTAGAGACACACTACACGTAAAAGAAGGGTTTTATCGGTTTTCTGACGGCAATGAAATTGGGACTATTTATTTAAAAAATGACAATACCATTTCGTTTACACTTGATACGGAAGCTTTTGATGAGACTTTGAAATTTAAAGGAGATGGCGCGGATCAAAGTAATTTTTTAATTGCAAACAGTCTGTTACAGGAAACCTATTTATCTGAAGATATTTTTGACAGCACTGAAACTGAATTTTCAAAAGCATTTGACAAATTAGAAATTGCCTACAATGCCTTAAAAAATGAATATAATCAACTCGATGCCGCTTACTTTGAAAACCAAGACAAAGCTTTTAAATCCATGCAAAAAGCTTACAAAGCTTATTTCATGGGAAAACTAGAAATGCGTAAGCTATTTGCAAAAGGCACAGTATCCCCAACATTTTCTAATTACGAAAATCACAAAGGTGGAACAACTTCCTTAAGCGACTTTAAAGGGAAGTATGTCTATATTGATGTTTGGGCAACTTGGTGTGGTCCTTGTAAGGTTGAAATTCCATATTTGAAAAAATTAGAATCTAAATACCACGATAGAAATATTGAGTTTGTGAGCATTTCTGTGGACGATGACAGACGAAGTGGAACAATGGAAAAAGCACACACTGATTGGAAAAAAATGGTTACTGAGAAAGAATTAACGGGTGTTCAATTATTTACTGGAAATGGTTGGGAAGCAGACTTCGTGAAAAATTATAAAGTGAATGGAATCCCTCGATTTATACTAATCGCTCCCGATGGAACTATTGTGGATGCGGATGCCCCTCGCCCATCAAGCAAAAAACTGACAGAGCTCTTGGACAAACTCGGCGTTTAAAAACTTATAAATAGGTACTAAGTTTTAGCTCGTTAACCCCTTCATGGGACGCATGCGCTACGGCTTTTCCTTCTTTTATAATAATCAATTGAGGAGATTGGTGGACGACATTAAACCGTTCAGCAATTGCAGTAGAAATATCCCTGTGATTTAACAAATCTAGGAAATAGGCGCCAAACTCTTCAGAGGAATAGGTAAAATGATTCATAAAATCTGCAAGTACAAACCGACTGATACTACAGCGTGTTGAATGCTTGAAAATCAATTGAGGTGTCGCATATGAAGCCGTTGCAATAGCTTCCAACTGGTCTACAAATTCTAATTGTTCTCCTGGCCAATTGAAATCTTTTTTTTCTGATTTGAATAATGAATCGAAAACTCCCATAGTATTTTATTTTTTACGTAGAACTGACTTAACGTCAGCTAATTGAATTCAAAACATGTCTTTTTGTCGTATCAAAAAAATGGTAAGGTTATTGAAAATTCTTTGATAAAAAAATCCATTATGAACTTTGACAATTATACAATAAAAACTCAAGAAGCCCTACAACAAGCGCAACAAATTGCACAAAGTTTTGGGCATCAACAAATAGAAAACGAACATCTGTTCAAAGCGATATACGAAGTAGACCAAAATGTATTGCCGTTTCTTTTCAAAAAACTAAATCTTAATGCTAGCCTCTTGTTACAAGTTTTAGACAAAGAACTCGAGTCATTTTCAAAAGTGAGTGGCGGCAATATCATGCTTTCAAGAGATGCAATGAAAGCACTGAACGAAGCCGCAATTCTGGCCAAAAAATCTGGTGGTGAATTCGTAGCCATCGAAGATCTGCTCTTGGCCATCTTCAATTCTAAAAGTAAAATATCGCAAATACTAAAAGACCAAGGTGTCACAGAGAAAGGCCTGAAAGCATCGATCGAAAGCTTAAGAAAAGGGCATTCCGTAAAATCTCAAAACCAAGAAGACACCTATAATGCGCTGAGTAAATATGCCAAAAACCTCAATCAGATGGCAAAAGACAATCGTCTGGATCCTGTCATTGGACGTGATGAAGAGATTCGACGTATCCTTCAAATTCTTTCAAGACGTACTAAAAACAATCCAATTTTAGTGGGTGAGCCAGGGACCGGAAAAACAGCAATTGCCGAAGGTTTAGCACATAGAATTATAGGGGGCGACATCCCAGAAAACCTAATAGACAAGCAAATTTTTGCGCTCGATATGGGGGCCTTAATTGCTGGAGCAAAATATAAAGGCGAATTTGAAGAACGTTTAAAATCGGTGATCAAAGAAGTAACTGAAAGTGAAGGGGATATTGTACTATTTATCGACGAGATACATACTTTGGTAGGTGCAGGGGGCGGACAAGGCGCTATGGATGCGGCTAACATTTTGAAGCCCGCTTTAGCCCGAGGCGAATTGAGAGCTATAGGGGCAACTACATTGGATGAATACCAGAAGTATTTTGAAAAAGACAAAGCACTTGAAAGGCGGTTCCAAAAAGTCATTGTCGACGAGCCAGATACTGAAAGTGCTATTTCTATTCTTAGAGGCATCAAAGAAAAGTATGAAACACATCACAAAGTCCGAATCAAAGACGAGGCTATTATTGGAGCGGTAGAACTCTCTACACGTTACATTAGCAATCGTTTTTTGCCGGACAAAGCCATTGATTTAATGGATGAAGCGGCTTCAAAACTACGAATGGAAATCAATTCAAAACCCGAAGAATTAGATGTTTTGGATCGAAAAGTGATGCAACTGGAAATTGAAATTGAAGCGATTAAACGCGAAAAAGACGAAACAAAACTAAAATCTCTTAGAGCCGACTTGGCAAATATCAAAGAAGACCGCAATAGTTTGGAAGCGAAATGGCGCAGTGAAAAAGACCTTGTAGATGCCGTTCAAATCGCAAAATCGGATATTGAAAATTTTAAAAATGAGGCCGAAAAAGCAGAACGCCATGGAGATTATGGAAAGGTTGCAGAAATTCGTTACGGGAAAATCAAGGATAGAGAAAATGATTTGCAATCGCTCCAAAAACAGTTGATTGAAAATAAAAAAACGGCTTTGATAAAAGAAGAAGTTACTTATGAAGACATCGCAGAAGTTGTGGCAAAATGGACTGGAATTCCAGTGACAAAAATGATTCAATCCGAACGAGAAAAACTTTTAAAACTAGAAGAAGTTCTTCATCAACGTGTTATAGGACAAACAGAAGCGGTGACAGCTGTAAGTGATGCCGTTCGCCGTAGTCGATCAGGATTACAAAATCCACATAAACCCATTGGAACATTTTTGTTTTTGGGGACTACAGGAGTTGGGAAAACGGAGCTCGCAAAAACTTTAGCAGCCTATTTATTTGATGACGAAAATGCACTAACACGAATTGATATGAGCGAATACCAAGAACGGCATGCGGTCAGTCGTTTGGTAGGTGCACCTCCAGGATATGTGGGTTATGAAGAGGGAGGACAACTGACAGAGGCGGTGCGGCGAAAACCCTACTCCGTAGTGCTATTGGATGAAATTGAAAAAGCTCATCCAGATACTT
>JABAYZ010000147.1 GCA_018608735.1 Flavobacteriaceae bacterium
CTCGGGTGACTTACGATGTATCCAGTAAGCCGCCAGCTACTATTGAGTGGGAGTAATAACACGCCCTACAACCCTCATTCCTACGCTGTTTCCTATGTTGTAAAGATGTTGTAAAGACGCATTCCTTCGTCTTTGTTGTAAACATTGTTGTAAAGTTCTGCTACTATTACTCTTCATAAATCGCAGAACATAATTATCTTATAATAAGGTAACATCTACATTTTAAAATATACACAAAAGCTTGATGCTAAATTTAATGAAATCTAAAAAGCTTTATCTGATATTTTTTGGTCTGATAATTTTTTTATTCGCATCTCTATTCTTAAGAGACCAAAGTAAAAATCATTATAATTTTGAAGCAGTTTCTAATGCTGATTCAATTTTTTGGCTATCACAAGGCGGCAGAAACAATAGATATATTACATGTAGCGTTTATTATAATTTTGATAAACCATTAGACCAAGCGCTGATATTAGAGCGTATAAAAGACTTAATAAATTCCTATAAAATGTTTAATCGCAATATTATTGAAATTAATAAGCTCCCGTATTGGCAAAAGACTAAGCCAGATTGGAATAAAAACTTTTATAAACTAAGGCCAGAAGAAAGCATCGAACAATATAGGGCTTTGGCGGATTTTGAGTTATCACAACCATCAACGGAAGGTGAGGGCGCCCCTTTGTTTCGGGTCTACTTAACGCATGATCAAAAACAACTGGTTTTTATTTGGCATCATGTAATTTCAGATTTTGAAGGGATGCTTAACAAACATGCTCTTCATTTATTTGAAACTATCGAAGAGAGAACTAAATTTGGATATCAGTTAAAAGATTTTCAAATTCCAAAATCCGAGCAGGAAAACAATTTTGCTTTTAATAAAGTTTTTCATAGATCTGTTGGGTCTCAAAAATCCGACTTTAATGTTAATGAGATAACGCTTCCAGTTAAAGATATCGATCTTTATGAAATTGGATTAAATAATGATTTGAGTATGAGTGACGTATTCTCCTTTATAACAGCTCGAGCTATTGGTAATTACTACGAATCTTTAAGTGAATTAGAAAAACCAACTTTACCAATCATAAGCCCATTAAGCTTAAGGAAGAATTCGTTAGCACTTGATGAGGGAAATAATAGAGCTATAAAAAAATTTCCGATTGTATTTCCAATGGAGCCAATCGCAAAAACGTATGAGCGTTTTAGTCTGGTTTCAACTTCTTCAGGTTCATATGATCAAGCAGGACAAGCAATGAAGTTTCTAAGAAGAACTTCAATTTTTGAGATGCCTATTCGAAGGATATCCGCAGCTGATTTCATATCTAATTATTTTCCATTAGCAGATATGGAATTGGAAATCGGAGATTCCAGTCTAATAGATCACAACTTTAGGGTTCCACTTATGCCTTTTGAGCGAACAAAATTTGCTTGGTCTAACTATGATGGAAAAGTTGTTTTGTTTCTTCATACTGATCCAATATTGATTCAGTCTGATGTTATGACAGTGTCGGCAAATAAAGCGATAGAAGAAGTCTTATCTTTTCTTAGAAATTAGTTAAAAGTAGTTATAAAGTTTACAACACCAAAAATGTTAAACTGTTGAAAACAAAGGAGTTACACAGATTGAGCAGAGCAAAACGAAACACAAAATGTTGTAAAGATGTTGTAAACAAGAATTTTCTGCTCGCAAACCCTTATGTAGCAAGGCTCTTAAATCGTGTAACTATTGAGTGGGAGTAGTAGTCAGCACTGAAACCCTCATTATTAGTCTTTAACATTTGAGCTAGTCCGTTATCCAAATATAATTTCATGAAACATTCTGCCGGGCATTAAGGTGAATGCACCAGCAACTAGAAGCGCTCCAATATACGTTCCTATCATAGAATTCTTATGTGCATTTTTATGCTTTTCCAATTTGGTTTTTTTGAATTTTCGGATGCTATAAATTGAATAAATTAAGGAGCCAATCGTCCAAGGAATCAAGAGGTGTATCCAAGAATATGCCCTGGGATTAAACATAGCATCCGTCACTGGGGTCGTTATGAATATCGCTGTAAAAGAAACGATCAACAAAAAAGAAACCCAAACACGTCCAATGAATCTATGCTGCTTAGTTCCCTTTTTTTTGAGGAAAATATATAAACCAACTGGGACTGCTGCTAATGCAAAAAAAGCATGTACGTATATTATTGTCATGGTTACAAGCCTATTTGAACTTTTTTATATGTATCAATGACAAAGGATGCAGCTTCAAATTTAGGAATACCGAAAGCCTTAGCATTATTAGAGAATCCATATTGTTCTTTAGGTATGCCAAAAAAGTTAGTATCAAGCTTCTCATTTTCATTTTCGTCAATATATACCCCAATTGCATAGGTACCAGGAGGGATTTCAAAAGAACCGTTATAAGTACCTTTGCCGATTTTTTCTACAACACCTGCCTCTATTCCAGGTTGTGCACCAGGTTTGTCGCCTCGATCCGATTCGAAAACTTCCTTAGAACTATAGATTGCTAAATGAAGCACGCCTCCTTCTGTGACGCCTTGGATTTCAACGTCCAAGGTGGCTGCACTTAAATGGAAAGAACACAAAATAAATGAAAGGGAACAAAAATATTTCATCATCATATTTACAAATCCTGCTATTATGTTTACAAAGATAACATTATACAAACTTATGTATACTAAGTAAACATTAATTCGATATGAGCTATCACAAAGAAAATCTGAAAGAGAAACTTGCTGAAATTGCATGGGACATCTGCAAAACAGAGTCTTGGCAGAAAGTTAATATGCGACTGGTAGCAGAGAAAGCTGGGGTTTCTACAACTGCGTTTTACAGGCATTTTAAAAACAAAACTGATCTTAAAGCAGAATTGATGCGAAGGGGTTTTCAAATTCTTTATGAAGGTATGGAGGATGTAACTAATAATTTTTCAAGTTACGGAGCTCATTACATAAGATTTGGATTGGATTACCCGCATATTTACGATTTGATGTTTGGGAATACTGATTTAGATATGTCTCTTTATCCTGATTTAGAAGCTCTGTCCGATGCATCCTTTAGTGGGATTTTTGAAGGACTGAAATCTCTTATGTCTGATGAGTCAGAGAACGATGTCATAATAAAAGCATACAATGTTTGGGCGTCTGTTCATGGGATAGTTGGAATTTTGAGACGCTCGAAATGGCAGGGAAAACAAACTGAAACTCTCGAATGGATTGAGAATAACTTAGAAGAGTATTTAGAAAAGACAACTTTTGGTTGAAGGCGACTATTAACTCATTAGAGAGCTACCCAGTGTGTATTGAGGGAAGTGGTAAAACATTGATATGACAGAAAAAAATGATAACAACAAGGTGGGTAGATTTACCCTAGTTACTACACGCTAGTAAAAACTACCTCGGAAATCCTTATAAAAACTGGGGTTTGAGTCATGTCGACTATTGAGTGGGTAGGGCATTAGCAGTTGCAACGTTTACAACAGCAGAAATGCTAAACTACTGATACTACAAGGATATTAAGATAGTGGGGCACACAGAAATAAAACCAAAAACTTGTAAACTACTTGTAAACTCTATTTTGGTACTCGCAAACCATTGTTCTTATGAGGGTTATTTTACGACTACTATTGAGTGGGAGTAACTATCGCTTATTAAAAGCCTTTCATTTGCGCTTGAGTATGCGCATTAATTCTTGAATCTTTGTATCGACATCATTTTGGG
>JABAYZ010000151.1 GCA_018608735.1 Flavobacteriaceae bacterium
AACGCTTCGCTATTGCGAAGCGTTTTTTTATTTTTATAACATGACAAGTTTTATATATGACGTCCTAAAAGATTTAGAAACACACTCCAAAGATGCTTCTAAGCTTAGCCTTATTCTCCCTAACAAGCGGGCGGGGATATTTCTTAAAATGGAATGGGCCAAATTAAATAAAACCACAGGATTTCTTCCTGAAATAATTGCCATTGAAACGTTTGTAGAAGAGCTGGCTCAAATTAGACTTCTAAGTAACACCGAATTGATCTTTGAGTTTTATGAAGTTTATTTAGAACTCACTCCTATAAATGAAAGGGATACTTTTGATAGTTTCTCAAAGTGGGCACCAATTGTAGTTCAAGATTTCAATGAAATTGACCGCTATTTAATCCCACAACATCAAATTTTTGAATACCTATCTGCTATTCAAGAATTAAACCACTGGTCTTTAGATTCAAATTCAACACCACTTATCAAAGGCTATTTATCGTTTTGGAATAAAATACATACCTACTACACCAAATTTACGGCGCACCTTCTTCAAAAAGGCGAAGGCTACCAAGGCCTAATTTATCGGGAAGCTGTTCAAAACCTAGAAGCATACATTGAAGATAATCCTTATAAATCCCATGTCTTTTTAGGGTTTAATGCCTTAAATGCCTCAGAGTCTAAGATTATTCAAGACTTACTACAACAAAACAAAGCGGATATTTATTGGGATATTGATCAAACATTTTTAGACACTCCTCAACACGATGCGGGATACTTTATAAAACAACATCAGGAAACGTGGAACCATTTTAAAACCCAACCCTTTAAGTGGGTTTCTAATTATTATACCCAACCAAAAAACATATCTGTCGTTGGGACTCCAAAAAATATAGGTCAGGTTAAGTATGTAGGAACACTTTTACAACAGTTGTACACCGAAAATAAACTCCAAAATACAGCCTTGGTTTTAGGCAACGAAGATTTATTAATTCCAATATTGAATTCAATCCCGAGTTGCATAGAAGACATCAATATCACCATGGGACTACCTTTAAAGCAAATACCTTTTTCGGCCTTTATCGATCAGTGGTTTCAGCTTCAAAAAGAAGCGTCTGCGCTTTACTATTATCAAGATGTAATAGGCGTGTTGTCGCATCAATTTGTTAGGCCCATGTTTCAAACGAAAGATTTGGATGCTGCCCAATTGATTCTGACAACGATAAAGCATCAAAACTTAGTTAGCCTTTCTAAAGCTCAAATTATAGCGATAGCTCCAGATTACAAAGCGAGTTTAGAACTCTTATTTGAGCCTTGGGACAACCAACCTAACAAGGCGATTACTAGCGTTCTTACACTGATTTTTAAACTTAAAGCTCATTATACCAAATCCAAAAACAACCATTTATTAGCTTTAGAATATCTTTATCGGTTCTCGGAAATATTCAATCACTTACAGCGCTTAAACGTTTCCTACAGCTCTATCATGAGCATCAAAGTTTTACAAAGTCTTTATAAGGAGTTACTAAGCCTAGAAACTTTGGACTTTAAGGGCCAACCTCTAAAAGGCCTTCAAATCATGGGCATGTTAGAATCTCGTGTTTTAGACTTTGAAACCGTTATTATTGTTTCTGTTAACGAAGGGGTTCTGCCAGCAGGGAAAACAAATAATTCATTTATTCCTTTTGATGTTAAGATTGAAAATGGATTGCCAACCTATAAAGATAAGGATGCGGTGTATACTTACCATTTTTATCGACTACTTCAGCGTGCCAAAAATGCACATATTATTTATAACACAGAGCCTGATGTGCTAAGTGGTGGAGAACGCAGTCGGTTTATAACCCAGTTAGAATTTGAAGCACACCATAAGTTGGACCATAAAATAGTGATTCCAGAAACGCCACAACTTCCACCACAACCATTAAGTATAAAAAAAACGCCTGAAATTATTTCAAAGTTAAAAATTGTGGCAGCAAAAGGGTTTTCACCATCCTCTTTAAGTCAATATATTAGGAACCCGATTGATTTTTATAATCAGAAAATATTGGGAGTTAGAGAAGAAAACCTTTTAGAAGAAACGATTGCAGCGAATACCTTTGGAAGTATTATTCACAATACACTTGACGCCTTTTATACTCCCTTAATAGGATGTGTTTTAGAGCCTTCAATGATTACAGATTTAAAATCTAAAATTGATTCTACAGTAAGGCATTATTTTAAAGCACTTTTTAAGGACGGTGATATTACACAAGGACTCAACCTCATCAGTTTTGAAATAGCGAAACGCTATATCTCTAATTTTTTAGCCTTTGAACTCGCGTGTATCAACAATGGAGATCAAATTAAAATTGAAGCTATTGAATCAAAGATTTCCGTTGCTATCACTATTCCCGAGCTACAAACACCAGTTCAATTGATTGGAACCATTGATAGAGTAGATACGTGTAACGGCATAAAAAGAATTATAGACTATAAGACCTCTAAAGTTTCTCAAACGGAATTGGAGATCGTGAATTGGGAGGAGCTAACAAGTGACTATAAAGCGCACAGTAAAAGTTTTCAAATCTTGACTTATGCCTATATGTTAAATGCCAAAGACCCTTTTACCACTCCGGTTGAGGCAGGAATAATTTCTTTTAAAAACCTAAAATCTGGACTGTTAAAGTTTGCAAAGAAAGATAAACCAGGAGGTTATGCTCAAAAAATGACGCTAGTGTCAGCTGAGCTTTTAGAAAGTTACGAGCATGAGCTTAAAGCACTTATTTTGGAGCTTTTTAATCCTGATATTCAGATTACCGAAAAAGACGTTTCAAATGGTTATTGAGAAAAAAAATACAGTTATTGAAGGGCAGCATCAACGGCCAATAGTATTGGATGTGTTCTATAACGACACGGTAAAAAAAGCCCCTCTTATTATTCTTTGTCATGGCTATAAAGGCTTTAAAGACTGGGGCACATGGAATGTATTCTCAAAAACTTTTGCGGCTTCTGGAGTTGCCGTATTAAAGTTTAATTTTTCATATAATGGAGGAACAGTCCATCAGCCCATTGATTTTCCGGACCTCGAAGCTTTTGGGCACAACAACTATATTAAAGAATTAGATGATTTGGAAACAGTACTTGACTGGGTGGAAACAACCTATGCACAGCATTCAAATATTGACCCCTCTAATATTACTTTGGTAGGGCATAGTCGTGGCGGAGGTATAGTTGCTCTAAAAGCTGCGGAAGATTCTCGAGTCAAAAAACTCGTTAGCTTAGCGGGTGTTTCGGATTTTAAATCTAGATTTCCCAAAGGAGCAGATCTTCAAGCGTGGAAAGAAGACGGTGTCCGTTTTGTAATGAATGGGCGCACAAAACAACAAATGCCACACTATTTTCAATTCTATGAAAATTTTATGGCCAATGTGTCTAGACTGACCATTCAAACTGCTGTTAGAAGTCTACGAGTACCTTACTTAATTATTCATGGAGATGCAGACACAAGTGTGGGTTTAAATGAAGCCTTGACATTACATAAATGGCAACCAGAGAGTCAACTAGTCGTGTTGGAAGGTGCAAACCATGTATTTGGAAGCCATCATCCTTGGAATTTTAATAGGTTAACTCCCTATTTACAGCAAATTCACTCAAAAATCACCCATTTTATTAACAATTTGGATTAGTTCTCAATAAAAAAGGTATTTATCTGATATTTTTTTTGGAAAGAACAAACTAATTTTTGTAATTTAGACTAA
>JABAYZ010000027.1:0-988 GCA_018608735.1 Flavobacteriaceae bacterium
GTATTTTTAGTTGGATTAGTGAGTACCTTCCACTCCTCGAATAAAATTTCCTCCTCATTAATAACAATTTGATCTGAAAATTCTTCTGTTTTATTATTACCTACTTCTTCATTTGCAATGCGTAAAACTTCTTCTTTTGGACAATTTACTTCATCTGCAATGTCATCAGCCAAATCTTCTATTAACCCATTATTTCCTTCAGAATTATGAAGTTTTTTAAGAATATATGGGTACATGGCATGCGATTTAATTTCATGCTCTAATTCATCTGTTGTGTCTGGATTTTCTTGACCAAATGGAATATCTAGTGCAGATATTAATTTTGGATAATATAAGTTACTTGCACTTCTTTGAACCGCTCGTAATTCTCCATCACATTTAGGATCCTCTGGCCATCTTTGCCATGGCTGAATTCCCATACAATGAACTCCAATTTTGGCTAAACCTATGTCTTTGGAGGTTATATATGCCAAATCTCTAGATGAACCACATTCCTCACAAATAACTGTTGGCAATGCAGGACCACCAGATTTTCTTAGAGACTTATATTTTAATTTATTTTTAACTTTGCACCCACTATTCGAAGACGAATGTGCCCAGTAATGCCAATCAATATCTGAGACATGCCCCTTATCACAAGCCATGACATATCTCATAGGCGTCAGATTAGGTTTTTTTTGACATTTAAAATTTTCACATTTAGGGACAGCAGCTTTATTATCTATATCTTTTTCCATGGTCCATTTGACCATCGTGCCACATGACCGACAGAACAACCACTGAGGGAATCTTAGGAAGGGTAATTTATCTTTAGCAGTTGAATATTTTTTATTTCCCATATCACTATGACTTTCAGGCATTTTAAAGTGATTAACGCGAAGCAGCTGTTCCAGACGCTTTAAGTTTAATTTCTCCCCATAATTTGGTTTCCATTTAGAGATATCCATCGCAATCATCGACTCATCGCTAATATCATAGAGAGCTCCTA
>JABAYZ010000027.1:998-3721 GCA_018608735.1 Flavobacteriaceae bacterium
ATCTTGAGTAGGCCATCCTTGTTTAGCAATAGCTTCTTTTGAATTGAAGCGTACAAGTAGACTTTCAAAACTTTTACTTTTACCTTCAAATCGTAGAGTTTTTGACTTTGTCATATCAAACCATTCTTTTATTAAAGTATCGAGATGAATTTTAATCTCATTTTTTTCTGAAGGTTCTGCAGCGGACATGCGATTTACTAGACTTTCAATTAACCCTTTTGTTTTTTTATCATCAGGATTAAACTTTGCTGCATCTTCATTTTCACCTAACCCGCCTGCATGCCTCATCACAATAACTAAAGCAGCATGAAGTGCTCTATCTCTTGCTCTTTCTGAAAAAGGCGTAACGCTTGTTGGCTCAACAAATCTGTATAAAGAATTGTGATAGGGTTTGAAGCTTTCGTAATGCGATCGATCTCTGGGGGCATTTGCAGAATAGAGTGTAACTACAACCCCCGGTGCATAATTTGGGTTTCTTCCTACTCTGCTTGATGCTTGTATATATTCTGATGTTAATTTCGGTTGTCTATAAATTAGCATTAATCCTAGACGACTAACATCCACACCCACTGAAATCATATTAGTGCATGGAAGAATATCTATTGCATCTTTGTTCTCAAAATCTTTATTCAAGTTTGCCAAAATGGTTGGTAATTCAGTTTTAATAACAGATGACATTTCTTGAATATTTGGTAATTTTCGTTTACTTTCCTTAGTTTTTGAAATTGCCTCTATACGCATTGGTATATCGTCTCCTGTTAAGGATATTGTTTTGCCTAATTCTCTTTTACTGTTGTGATAAATTATTTGTGTCCACCAAGTATTTTTTGCATCATCACTCAAACCTTCGCAATCCATAACAGATTGACTTAATGCTGCAGAAGTATTGACCAATGAAAGGATAGGAGATTGACCTTGAGCCATTATTCCAATATACATTCGACCGTTTGCAGCTTTTGAGATTTTTGAAAAATAGGAATCTTTATAAGATAGACCTGCGGGAGGAAATATATCAACATTGTTACCATATAATTTCTTTACTTGATCAGCTGAGCGTCTAATTGTCGCCGTAGCAGCAATATATTTAGGACGAATTCCCTTAGAACTAACGACTACATCTATTGCCGCCTCATATAGGCCGGCTAGGGTTCCTAATTGTCCCGAAATTAAATGTAACTCATCTTGAATGATTAGAGAGGGGGCTCTATTTTTGGTAGGACAAAATATATTGCTTGCTCTATTATCCCAGGCAAGCCTTGCAAATTTATCAATGGTGCCTATGAGAAAGCTAGGCGGGTTTTCATATAAATCCTCATCAACAACTGAGATTGGAATACTTTGATGTAAATCGCAACTTTGGGAAGGGCAATTGAATTTAAAAGAGTTATCCGTCGCTTTAATACCATAATCACTTTCTTGCTCTGATCTAGTTTTGGGAATAATAGATGTGCCACATAAAGGACATTTTTGAAGTACAAAAGAGTTTTTTGGAGACTCTTCATCCAACATAACATCATATTTCTCATTAGCTTTTATGTAAGTATTTGGAGTCATTCCTTGACCTGCCCAATAACCTAAGCTGAAAGAATCATTCCCTAGCATTTGTAATTTTTCTTTCTTACGGAGCATTTCTAATACGCAAATAAAAGTTGCTGATCTTTCAAATTGTTGTGAGGTTAATAGTCTAAGAGTGTATCTTGTGATAACAGCAGTACCTGTCCCTTCTTGGCCAAATTTGAGCCTTCTATAAATAAGTTCAAATGCAGCTACGCCAAGATATGCCTCAGTCTTTCCTCCACCAGCTGGAAACCATATTAAGTCCAGAGTATCTCTATTTTGGCTGGATTCATTTACGAGTGACTCGATTATTAGTAATTGAAATGCCAGCTGGAAGGGACGCCACGCATAAGTTTTATATTCTTGATAATCTGGTTGCTTGTAAGGATTTATTTCTTCAGACTTAGTCAATTCAACGTGAACCATCTGTCTCAACATGACTTGATTTGACATAGTAAAGGCTTGTAATGCCTTTGAATCATTTTTTAATATTGAAATGCCTTCTCTCATTCTAGAAATTGCGGTCGCAATTCTATTTATAACTCTTTCTTTTGCTTTAATAAATTTTTTATCTACAACTTGGTTGCATATTTTTTTATGCCACTCCTCATAACTGTCAATAAACTTTTCTAATTGAGTATTTAGATTTACTTTGTCAATTTCTTCTTGACTCAAGTATTTTAGAGATAAAACATCTAGATTTTTATAATCATCGGCAGCTTCAAAATCTTGAGGTTTAACTTCCTGTGATGGCATAAAAGTTGTTTCTATAAAGCTCGGAGAGCTTTCAGTTTCATCCCAATTTACAGAACAACCGTGACCGATACCATAATTTATATTTTCTTTGTATTGTAAGGCAAGCTCAAGCTCCTCATCGTCATATGACAATTTATCCATTGAGGGATACTCTGCAATACTTCCTGAAGACGTACGGCAACAAAAACCAACTTGGTATAGACAATTTTCAGCATCTAATTTTGCATCCACTTCTTGTTTTGATGGGTTTATCATTGAAATAGTGATTAATGAACCCTCACCCAATGACCTCCAAATAACTTTAAGCTCTGCTTTACCATTTAGAGATGTGATTGTTTCAGTCTTATTTGAAAGTATTGTCTTCGGTTCATTTTTTGTCGCTAATGGATTTCGAATAAACTCTGGATAAC
>JABAYZ010000115.1 GCA_018608735.1 Flavobacteriaceae bacterium
ATGGCATAGAATAAATCTCTTGCACGCATTTCTTCTTTACCGTGATTTTTCTTTAAATCAAGAAAATCAAAAATATCTGCATGCCAAGGTTCCAAATAAATCGCGAAACTTCCTTTTCGTTTTCCACCACCTTGATCTACATAACGTGCTGTATCATTGAAAACACGAAGCATGGGTACAATACCATTACTTGTGCCGTTGGTTCCTGCGATATAACTCCCCGTCGCTCTAATGTTATGCATTGCTAAACCTATACCTCCAGCAGATTGTGAGATTTTTGCGGTTTGTTTCAAAGTATCATAAATTCCGTCAATACTATCGTCTTTGGCAGTCAATAGAAAACAAGACGACATTTGAGGTTTTGGTGTTCCTGAATTAAATAGTGTTGGTGTGGCGTGCGTGAAAAACTTTTTGGACATCAACTCGTAAGTCTCAATTGCAGAATCCAAATCGTTTAAATGAATCCCTATAGAAACACGCATTAACATGTGTTGTGGGCGTTCTGCAATGATGCCGTTGAGTTTTAAAAGGTAAGAGCGTTCTAAGGTTTTAAACCCAAAGTAATCGTATCCAAAATCTCTATTATAGATAATGGTAGAATCCAGTTTCTCTTTGTTCTCTATGATGACATTATAGACTTCCTCCGACAATAGGGGGGCATCTTTGCCTGTTCTTGGATTGACATAGGTATATAAGTCGTGCATGACTTCACTAAACGTCTTTTTGGTGTTTTTATGTAAGTTTGAGACTGAGATTCGCGCAGCAAGTCGAGCATAATCTGGGTGAGCAGTAGTCATTGTTGCGGCAACTTCAGCGGCAAGGTTATCCAGCTCACTAGTGGTTACTCCATCATATAACCCTTCAATAACGCGCATCGCGACTTTTAAGGGATCGACCAGTTCGTTTAAACCATAGCAGAGTTTTCTTACTCTAGCGGTGATTTTATCAAACATGATTTCTTCTTTTCTGCCGTCTCTTTTTAGTACATACATTTTTTTAATCTTTTTTTTTGCTTTTTTGATGCTGCTTCAAAAAAGCGGTTAGTTAGTTAGCCTAGACGTATTGGAGTTGCCTGCAATACTTAGTTATTTTGGGTTTGGTTTGCATTAAAGAAAACCAAAAGGTTGGTTTATGAAAAACGAATTGTATCCTTCGCTTTAAGTTCTTGTTCTAGTTGGTTGATCTAGAATTCAGAATCGAAACTGTATTTATTGGTACCCTCTTCTTCTTTGTTGAGGACACCCGCCTTTTGATATTCAGCCACTCTTTTTTCAAAGAAATTAGTTTTTCCTTGAAGTGAAATCATGTCCATAAAATCAAATGGGTTTGATGTGTTATATTCTTTTTCGCAATCCAGCTCTTGTAATAAGCGATCGGTTACAAATTCTAAATACTGAGACATCAATTTTGAATTCATACCAATCAAACTTGCTGGTAGAGATTCTGTAATAAATTCTCTTTCAATATTTAAAGCATCTAATAATATTTCTCTGATGCGGTCTTTAGGAACTTTGTTGATAAGGTGTTTGTTGTGTAGGTGTACTGCAAAGTCTGCATGCACGCCTTCATCTCTAGATATTAACTCATTTGAAAAGGTCAACCCTGGCATTAAGCCACGCTTCTTTAACCAGAATATTGAGCAAAACGCACCTGAAAAGAAAATCCCTTCTACGGCTGCAAATGCAATCAAACGCTCTGCAAAACTTGGAGATTCTATCCATTTAAGTGCCCAATCTGCTTTTTTCTTGATCGCTGGAAAGTTGTCTATCGCATTAAATAACATGTCTTTTTCAGTTTCATCCTTTACATAGGTATCTATTAAAAGAGAGTAGGTTTCACTATGAATGTTTTCCATCATAATTTGAAATCCATAGAAAAATTTTGCTTCGCTATATTGAACTTCGTTGACAAAATTTTCTGCTAAATTTTCATTTACAATACCGTCACTGGCCGCAAAAAAGGCTAGTATATGCTTGATAAAGTAGCGCTCATCGTCATTCAGTTTGGTGCTCCAATCCGTCAAATCTTGATGTAAATCAATTTCTTCGGCGGTCCAAAAACTTGCTTCTGATTTCTTATACCATTCCCATATATCATGGTGCTGGATTGGAAAAATAACGAATCGATCTTTGTTTTCTTGTAAAATTGGTTCTACTTGTGACATCTAAATGAAAAATTAAAATTCTATGTTAAAAAAAAATACGCGTTTGAGGGGTTAACAAAGGTTCATAATTGTAGCCTTAAATGAAAGTTATTTTTATAAACATTGGGTATGAGTTTTTAACAACGAGTAGCTTTTTTCCTACAAAAAAAATTAGACGCTAAAAATGTAAAATGCTGAAAGTTAATTACTTAAACTGCTGTTCTCTCTTAAGGAAAAATTAAGCAGTTCGACAATTTAAAAACGTAGCGTTTGGTAAAAATGAAAAAATTATAATTAAAGTCAGCAAATTTTACAGTCCCACCTTAAGGACTTGTGTAATACGTTTCTAACTGTGTTTTGCGGCCACTTGTTCTAACTCGGAGTACCAATCTGCACCAAATTTTCGAATCAAAGCTTCTTTAACAAATTTATATATGGGTACCTGAAGTTCTTTACCCAGTGCACAGGCAGCGTCACAAATTTCCCATTGATCATAATTTACGGCCGAGAATTCAGTATATTCTTTGACACGCACGGGGTATAAATGACAGGAGACTGGTTTTTTCCAATCAACTTCCCCTTGATTGTAAGCTTCTTCAATCGCACACAGAGCAGTGTTTTTTTCATCGAAAATAACATACGCACAATCCGCGCCATTAATCAAAGGCGTTTCAAGCTCGCCGTCTTCAGTGACAATATGAGTACCTTGAGCTTGGATCGCAGCTATACTCTCTTTTCTGAGGTATGGTTTTATGATGGGATAGATCTCCTTTAAAATAGTCGCTTCTTCGGCCTCTAGTGGCGCTCCTGCATCGCCGTCTATACAACAAGCCCCTTTACAAGCACTCAGATTGCATAAAAAATCGTTCTCTATAATGTCTTCTGAGACAATGGTTTTTCCTATTTGAAACATGCGTCAAATATACTGTTAATTGTGAACATTTTAAGCCTAAATAATCGCTCAAAATAAACTTGTGAAGTTAAATATTTATTCGACCTTTGCGTAAAACTAATTTGTAATCATGGCATTTAATTTTAAAGAAATTTTAACCGCGTTTATGGTGCTCTTCGCAGTGATTGACATTGTGGGAAACATTCCTATTATTATTGACTTACGAAAGAAATCGGCGCATATTCAAAGTGAAAGGGCCTCGATAATTGCTGGGATTATTATGATCATATTTTTGTTTTTGGGCGATAGCATCCTAAAACTTATTGGAATTGATGTGCATTCGTTTGCAGTAGCTGGAGCGTTTATTTTATTTTTTATTGCGCTTGAAATGATTCTTGGAATTACTTTGTATAAACAGGAAGAAGGCACCAACTTGAATGCTTCTGTTTTTCCGTTGGCATTCCCATTGATTGCTGGGCCAGGAAGCCTCACAACACTACTCTCTTTAAAATCTGAATTTCATACCGAAAACATTATCATTGCCGTAATTGTCAATGTGTTTGTGATTTATTTAGTACTTAAAACATCCTCAAAAATTGAGCGCTTTATTGGGCAAAATGGAATTAATATTATTCGAAAAGTATTTGGAGTCGTGCTATTGG
>JABAYZ010000003.1 GCA_018608735.1 Flavobacteriaceae bacterium
AAACTCATTTTTATCCTATTTCTTTTAGCATTAAGTCTAGTCCTTCTCTAATTATATTTTGATGCGGTTGTTTAGACACACATACAAATTCGGTCAACGCAAAATCTTCTGGAGCGACTTCGTACATTCCTAAAGCTTCCATTTCATCAAGATCTTGATACATACAGGCTTTTAGAATCTGCAATGGAAAGATATCTAGCGGAAAAACTTTTTCATAAGACCCTGTAATCACAAAGGCTCTATGTTCGCCATTAGTATTGGTATTTAAATCAAATTTTTTATTTGGAGTCAGCCATGAAAATGTCAAAGCTCTTGAAGTCGATACTTTGTTAAATACGGGCTTATTCCATCCAAAGAATTCATAATCATCGCCTTCAGGAATTACCGTCACAACATTGGAGTAATACCCCAAATAGCCGTCAGGTTTGATTTCTTTTCCACTTAAAATATTGCCCGATATAATTCGAACATGCGCATCTTTTTCAATTCCACGATCGTAAACCATGGTTGCAATTTCACTCCCAATTTTAGTAACTAAATAGCGGGGCTCTTTGATGCCCGATCCAGCAAGTGCTACAATACGTTCGGCGTTAAATTTACCTGTTAAAAGTAATTCGCCAATGATTACTAAGTCTTGTGGCGTTAGAGTCCACACGACTTCGCCTTTGTTTATTGGATCGATTTTATTGATCAGTGTTCCCACGTTTCCAGAGGGGTGTGGTCCCGAAACATTATGAGTTATCACATCTTCTAAGTTTGTAAAAGGAGAGTGTGATGCTTTTGATACACTAACATGAACATTACCAGTAGTCAACTTTGATAGTGCAGTTACAGCAGCTTGCAATTCAGCTTGTTTTCCCGTTAAAACAAAATCATAATCTGCAGCTAATGGTGCTGTTGCATATGCAGATACAAAAATGCCTTTGGGCGTATGGTCTGGGTTTGCAATAACATCATAGGGACGTTGCATAATAAATGGCCAACATCCAGAAGCAAGAAGCTTTGCCTTAATATCTTCGGGCTTTGCGCTTTCAACTTCAAGTTTTTGATGATCAAAATAGGTCTGCTCTTTGTCAGCTTGTATTTTGACTTCTAAAATCCGACGTTTCTGTCCTCTTAAAATTTCAACGATTTCGCCAGAAACTGGAGAAACAAATTGAATGGAGGTCTTGGATTTGTCATAAAAAATTGGCGCACCAGCGTTGACTTTACTGCCAACTTTAACTAATAACTTAGGTGTGAGTCCGTGAAAATCTTCGGGTTTGATACTGTAAAAGTTACTTTTGATGGCGTCACTTTTTGTTAAGGATGCCTCTCCTACTAACTTAATATCTAACCCTTTTTTAATTCGGATGTCGTTTGACATAGGTATTTTTTGTTGAATTATTATCTAAAAAACGCTGCAAAATTACAAATTTAATGTGCAGTTTCCATAATAATTAATGACATTTTTTCAATAAATGTATTCAATTCATTTAGGGCATAAAATTTGTTTATATTTACCTCTTAATTTAGGAAATAGGCATGTTTAAAAATTTATACATTAGTTTTGTTTTTCTGGCAACTTTTTTGAGTTTTTCTCAAGTAGAAGAAGTAGAACCAGATGATATGGTTAAAACAATCACTTTTAAAAGCAACACCAACCAGTCTGAGTTGCCTATTTTAAGTTTAAATGAGCGTCTATATTTAGAGTTTGATGTACTGAATGCAAACGAGGACGATTTTTATTATGTTATTGAACATTACAATTATGATTGGACAAAATCCAACCTGATGAAGTCGGAATACATCAAGGGGCTCGACAACCTGCGGATTGTTAATTATGAGAATTCATTCAATACCTATCAGATTTATTCCAATTATCGCCTTCAAATTCCCAACACACAAACACGCTTAAAGGTCTCTGGGAATTATTTGATTAAAATTTTTGATGAAGATGATGAGCTTGTCTTTAGCCGTAAGTTTATGGTCTATGAAAACCTGACCACTGTTGGCCTACAAATTAAACGCTCGCGAGATGTGGCACATGTGAACACCAAACAATCGGTTGATTTTGTGATTAACACTACTAACTTTCGTTTTAATAATCCCAAGCAAACGGTAAATACTGTGATCCTTCAAAACAACAACTTAAAGACCGCTATTTCAGGCTTAAAACCACAGTATGTTTTAGGTAATGAACTGATATACCGCTACACCACTGAATCCTCTTTTTGGGGTGGAAATGAGTATTTATATTTCGAAACTAAAGATGTAAGAGGAACTAATTTAGGCGTTCAGTTTACCGATTTGGAAGATCTATATCACAGTTATTTATATTTAGATAGCAATCGTTACAACAGGGGGTATACCTACAATCCTGACATCAATGGAAATTTTCAAATTACAATTTTAGATCGTGACAATCCCTCAATCGAGGCCGATTATACGGTGGTCCATTTTTCGCTTTTGAATCCAGAATTGTCAAATGAATCTATTTACGTTTATGGGAGCTATAATAACTACGCCTTAAACGACTCAAATAAAATGGTTTTCAACCCAGACAGTGGGGCTTATGAAATTGACATGAAACTCAAACAGGGTTTTTATAATTATAAATACGTTGTTGTAAATGATAAGCATGAACTTGAAGAAGGTTTGATCAGTGGAAATTATTATGAGACTGAAAACAATTATAAAGTATTGGTGTACTATAAAGACTTAGGCGCACGCTATGACCGAATTGTAGGGTTTGGAGAAGGCACCTCTACCCAAATTAGCAATTAGCATTTATTGACTTTTAATATCATACCCAAATTTTAAACAGCTTAGTGTTAAATAATTTTTTAGTTTGATATAATTTAGTATTTTTATACGCACATGATAGAACAAGTTACCAAAGGCATAAAAATATCGATTGAAACTGAGTTTGAAGGCACTTTCTATAAAAACGACAGTCTTCATTACGCGTTTAGCTATGAAATCACCATTAAGAATCAGAGCAATGAAACCGCACAACTGATCGCTAGAAAATGGAATATCATGGAGGCTCTAAATGATAATGAGATCGTTATTGGCGAAGGTGTTGTTGGCCAAAAACCTATACTTGTTCCCGGAGATCGTCATGTTTATAAATCTGGATGTGTTTTAAAATCGCCTTTTGGCGCCATGAAAGGGAGTTATTTAATGGAGAACCCTATCAACGCTAAACAATTTAAAGTCACCATCCCTACCTTCAAACTAAGTGCTTTATTTGCACAAAATTAAACTACATTTGCAACTTAGATATCGACTATAAAGTGTAGTTTTATACTTTATTTAGATATCAACCACACACTAAACACATACTAAAAATAAACACTATGGGAAAAGGATTTTTTAAAGTTCCAGTAGCAGTAAATGAACCTGTCAAGTCATACAAGCCAGGCTCTCCAGAACGTGAGGAAGTACTTGCAACGTATAAAGCAATGCTAAATGACACTATTGAGGTACCTATGTATATCAATGGTCAATATGTCAAATCAGGAAACACCCAACCGATGAGTCCTCCTCATGATCATCAACACATTTTGGGGTCGTATCATACCGCTCAAAAAGCAGACGTAGAATCTGCTATCGCAACCGCTTTGGAAGCGCGAAAATCTTGGTCACAACTCCCTTGGGAACAACGTGCCGGAATTTTTCTTCGTGCTGCCGAACTGATCGCCGGTCCTTACC
>JABAYZ010000103.1 GCA_018608735.1 Flavobacteriaceae bacterium
TTGGTAGCGGCACAGGGACTTGAACCCCGGACACGCGGATTATGATGAAATGCGACATAATTTAAACACATAAAAACATATATTTATAATGGCATTAGCATGGTGCGCTAATAAATGTGCTTTACCATAACACGCAGAGTGCAGACCCCCCCTGTTGAACACTTACAATCTGCCTCAAAATCTGTGCGGCGTCGATCCTATAATATAGCAATGGATGCTACAAATGCGCCCTGCCCGCTACAACTAAGTCTAATCCGACAGTGTAGTATCACTTTTGATTTCAATAAAAATAGCGGATAGATCGTCACCACTTCCCGCTCTTGCAGCATTCACGCAAAGGGCCTCGCTTCTGTTCCTTTGTTGAATTTGTGCACACTCTTTGAAGACCGCTTTACTAAGCCAATCACTTACACCATCTGACGTTAAAATGAATATATCGCCAACTTCGAACTTCCTTTGAATTATACTCGCCACCGGCATCGTTAATCCCCCACCAAGACAATTTTCAATTATATTAGAACGAATTTTTGGTGATTTTTTACCGTCTGTCATATTGATCAATTTATTATCGTTGAAGTGAAAGCAGCCACTATCTCCAAGACTAAATATTGTGACTAAATTTTTCGTTAAAATTAACCCAACAAGCGTTGCACCCAGTGGACGTAACGAACCAAATCCAATTTTTGCTAATTTGCTATGAGTTTCAGAAATTGCAGATAATATGTCAAAATTATCCTGGCTTTGGAATAATTCAAAAATGCTATCTACGGCAAATCGACTTGCGATTTCTCCATCATCGTGTCCACCAATTCCATCACTTAATAAAAATAGTTCAGAATTTTGTTCACGCTGATAATTTAACGAAAGCTCTGTGCCGCCCCCTGCTCCACCTCGCCAGCTTCCTATCCCAATACAGTCTTGATTGATGGATCTGCGCAAGCCCTGCTGTGTGTACGCATCTATGGACAGGCTTAATTGGTCCATGCGAGCCGCTTTTTACGCTGTTCGGTAAGTTTATTAAGCTTTTGTCGAAAATCATCAGTGTCGTGGGGCCTTAGATTAGGATTAAACGACAATGCAGATTTAATAAGTTTCACAATCTCTTCATCAAGTTTAGGCGCTATTTCAGTGTCTAAAACTTCCAATGCTTCTTCTGATGAATCCACCGATCTGTCGGCCACTAGCTCAATAGTTAAAATTGCCCATGCAAACAAATCCCAAGTTTTTTGATGTGAAATTTCTTTTTTGCCTTGCGCTGAGGATGCGATAAATTCAGGCCGATACGGCCGTGTTCTTAGACCTACCACTGTGTGTTCACTCTCTTTGATAGTATCACGAGAGAAAGTTTTAGAGGTGCCAAAATCACATAGCAAAGGCACTATGGATGCATTTTCATCATCACCATCTACCCAGTCTAACAAAATATTTCCTGGCTTTATGTCCCGATGAAGAATGTTGTTTGCATGTGCATGAGCAATTCCATCTAAAATACCGTGAATTATTTCATGTTCATCTAGCCAAATATCCGTTTCTGCCTCTAAATCATCGTCAGAAATATCATCCAGATTCACATCATAGGTCTCTTTGAAAGCGCTATAGATTAGGTGGGCAACCTCGGACTTTGTCTGGCCAATATAGTTATCCAAACTTCCGAGTGGCATCCAAGGCGAAACGATATAAAATCGAGAGCTATCCTCAACCTGATCCCACTCAACGATTTCTAATATATTTGGATGATTTTCTAAGCTTCGCAAAGCATTGATTTCGCCATCTATAGCCCTGCGGTGGGCATCGTTAGAAAAATTTGCAACATCAACTAGAAAATACTTTATGGCGTAAAACTCTCCATCATGGAGACTTCTGGCTTTAAACATTTCGGATTGGCCCGTTTTAGAGATGTATTCTTCAATAATAAATTTACTATTAAATACGAATTGCTTCAGGCTTTCAGGCCACCACTTCACAAACTCATAGTATGCTTCTTTACAATCCGAAGGAACATACCACTTTTTCAATTTAGAATTGAAACGGCAGCCTCGGTTCTTCAACTCGTCACGATCATGATATGTGTTTTCAAGATATGACCAGTATTGTTTAAACTCTAATGGATTTTTACCAGGCGGCAGATACCATGCTTTTGCCATCCTATCGAACTTGAAGCCATTATTTTTTACCCAGTCCTTATCTTCGAACGGAACAGACATGTAAAGTTTTTCAAATGTCATTATTGAAGACATGTTTTGCACCATCCGACCAAAAAAATGTAGACTTACTTAAGCTAACATATCAAATTAGGCCAATGTCGAGAAATAAAAATTTGATACCTTCTGGCACAGTAACATTCCTCAGGTTTATCATATTACCTGGCGGCCACAGTGACCCATCTCAAGGTTGGACGAATGGTTTAGCTACTGTATCGAAAACTGGGTCTGTCTATATTCGCGCAGAGTGCTCAGTCACAGACGGTAGACACATTGGTAAAAAATTTGAAATACGGATTGGTTTGAAAAGCCCAAAGGGGCCTTGGTGGCGTAAAAGAGGCCGAGAACTGATTTTAAACATCTTAAATTCGAAACATGCTTTGTCCAAAAGCGAAAATTCAGAGAAGGCCCTAAGATGCCGGCGTTTAAAATCTTTAAAAGATTTAGACGGTTCCAAATTTCAAGCAAAAATTAAGATTGCAAAAGATTATAAAGGCTATGAGATAAATGAAGTAGACGAAGTGATTATTCCCCAAGACAGTGACATCGAAGTTCATTCCCCACGATTGCGGCAGACTGACTTGACTTCAAAACTTACTGCGGCGGTCAGTGCACCCATGTGGATGAGGGAGTAAATTAAATGCTACTTAGGCCACGCCAAAAAGATTTTGTTGAACGCAGCCTTGTTGCTTTAAAAGCTAATGGAAACGCCCTAGGCATTGCTCCTACCGGAGCGGGTAAGACCATTTTGTTTTCGGAAATTATTGGCCAGTACATAAAAGGTACCAAGGCGAAAACGCTTGTTCTTGCGCACAGAGACGAGTTGACCGAACAAAACCAAACAAAATTCTCGTGGGTAAACCCATCTATCGAAACCTCAGTTTATAATTCAAAAACCAAAGACTGGGGTGGTCAGGTTACCTTTGCAATGGTGCAAACCCTGTTTGCGTCCGACAACATCAATTCCATGCCAAAAATCGATCTACTGGTCATTGATGAAGCTCATCACGCCGCTGCAAACTCTTACAGGACGGTTATAAATCACGCTCTAGCTTTAAACCCAAGCTGCATAATATTTGGAGTAACCGCTACCCCCAATAGAAGCGACGGTAAGGGCCTCAGAGAGGTTTTCTCACAAGTATCAGATCAAATTTCTTTGGGAGAATTAATCCGTTCAGGTCATCTTGTTACGCCGAGAACGTTTGTAATTGACGTAGGGGTTAAAAACCAACTGTCGAGTGTTAAAAAATCCGGTGCTGATTTTGATATGAACGCCGTTGATCAAATTATGAATCAACGCCCAATTAATAATGCGGTAGTTGATCAGTGGCTCGAGAAAGGCGAAAGTCGGCAAACAGTTGTTTTTTGCTCTACGGTACATCACGCAAAAGCAGTCACCGAAGCATTTAGAAATAGAGGTGTTCTAGCAGAAACCATCACTGGACAACTTTCTAGCGCCGATCGTTCAAATATCTTAGATCGCT
>JABAYZ010000199.1 GCA_018608735.1 Flavobacteriaceae bacterium
CGTAAAGGCATCGAAATTTTTGTAGTTTAATAAATTTAATGATTTTAAAATCATGCGAAATTGGTCTATATGTTTTGTTTATCTTCTTTAGGGGAGATTAAAAAGATGCTGCAAATTATTGAAAAATAACAAATAATTTGCCTTTTTTTTACGAATAAAAATTATATTTTTGAACCTCAATAATAAAACAACCATGGCAACATATAAGAAAAGAGGCGGAAAACCGTCAACGAAGACAGAAAAAGAGACTTCAATTGAAGATGGATCAACAACCGCTGAGGTTTTTAACACCCTTGACGAATCGGCATCTCGAACAGAAGAATGGGTTATAAAAAATCAAAAATATATATTTATCATCGTTGGATTGTCAGCAGTGTTAGTGTTGGGGTATTTAGGATTTGATAAATTCGTACAAGAACCAAAAGAAAGTGTTGCAACAAACGATATGTTTCAATCCCAACAATATTTCGACCAAGCTGTAAACGGTGCTTCAAAAGATTCGTTATTCACTTTAGCACTAAATGGATCAGAAGGTAAATACGGCTTTTTAGATATTGCGGATGTATACAGCGGAACAGATGCTGGAAATCTAGCCAACTATTATGCTGGAATGGCCTACCTAAACATGAAAGACTATTCGAATGCAGTAACGTATTTGAGTGCATTCTCCTCCACAGATGATATCCTTGGCCCAATTGCAAAAGGTGGTATTGGTGATGCGTTTGTTCAGTTAGAGCAATTGGATGATGCTTATGAATTTTATGTTCAAGCCTCCGAGCTTAAATCAAACAACTATACAACTCCAATGTACCTTTATAAAGCTGGAATTATTGGTTTAAAACTTGAAAATTATGCCCAAGCATTAGTATTTTTTAATCAAATAAAGTCGAAATATCCAGAAAGTACCGAAGCTTCAAATATTGATGTCTTTATCGGAAAAGCGGAAGCAGCGATTAACTAAATATGGCTACAGAAAACACTAACTTATCACATTACGATATATCAACACTCCCAGACGCGACAAAATTTCGGTTTGGGTTTGTTGTTTCAGAGTGGAATCCCAGCATTACAGAGGGTCTATTAAAAGGCGCTAAGGCAGCTTTATTGGATTGTGGAGTAGAGGATTCAAACCTAAAAACCATATACGTCCCAGGAAGTTTTGAGCTTATTTATGGCGCTAAAAAAATGCAACAACAACATGTAGATGTGGTTATCGCTATTGGTAGTGTTATTAAAGGCGAAACTCAACACTTTGATTTTGTATGTGACGGCGTAACTCAAGGGATTAAGGATTTAAATGTCCTTCATGATATCCCTGTTATTTTTTGTGTTCTTACAGACAACACACTTCAACAGTCCATTGATCGTTCTGGAGGAAAACATGGAAATAAAGGGGTAGAAGCTGCGATTACTGCCATTAAAATGGCCCATTTAAACGCCTCCTTATAAATTTTACTACTGTTGATAATTTTCAGCTGTCTAACTGTTATGATGTTTTAGATTTAAGTATTTTTGAATAGATTCTAAATTTAATGCAATGTTCCCTAGAAAAACCAGAAAATTTAAGCTAAGGTCTTCCATAGCATCTTCTTCAGCAGATAATCCAGTTTCTAAAAAGGATCGTTTTCGATTAAATTCTACTAGAAAATCACGTGGTTTTTCATTAACTTGGCTTTTAATTACAGTTGTCCTTTTGTTGATTGGAATTTACATTTTAGACGTTTTATAATGAGTATATTTAAGACAAAAAAAAATAAGAGATATAGTTACACGCCTCGTTTTTATAAAGGCGATCAAAGCCCTTTTGAAATCAAACACAAGTTTGATGACCAACGTGTTACTATTGAAAAAACAAACCTGAAAGGCAAATTCATCAATGCCATTGACGACCTTAAAACAAACCCTAATTCTTTAGCCAACAAAAGGGTTACCATTATAATTTTAATTTTGATATTTATATTCCTTTGGATAATAGATTTTGATTTAAGTATATTTTTCTAAAATATGGCGGATATTATTCAATTGTTACCAGATCACGTCGCCAATCAAATTGCGGCTGGAGAAGTTGTACAACGCCCAGCCTCAGTAGTGAAAGAGTTGCTTGAAAATGCAATTGATGCAGGTTCCACAACCATCAAATTATTAGTAAAAAACGCTGGTAAAACATTAATCCAAGTCATTGATGACGGTAAAGGAATGAGTGTGACCGATGCACGTTTGAGCTTTGAACGCCATGCAACCTCCAAAATCAAAGTTGCTGACGATTTATTCAATCTACACACCAAAGGCTTTAGAGGTGAGGCCCTGGCAAGCATAGCCGCCATTGCTCATGTAGAGTTAAAAACCAAACAAGCATCAGACGAATTAGGAACACATCTAACTGTAGAAGGCAGTATTTTTAAATCGCAAGAAGTGATTGCTACACCCAACGGATCATCGGTTGCAGTAAAGAATTTATTTTTTAATATTCCTGCCCGACGTAATTTTTTAAAATCGGATCCTGTAGAATTACGTCATATCATCGATGAATTTCACAGAGTGGCATTGGCACACCCTAGCATTAGCTTTTCTATGTACCACAATGGGAGCGACCTTTTTAACTTATTAACAGGTAATTTCAGACAGCGAATCGTAAGTACATTTGGTGGGAAAACAAATGAAAAATTAGTACCTGTTGAAGAAACTACAGAAGTACTAACGCTCTCTGGATTTGTTGGTAAACCTGAATATTCAAAGAAATCGAGAGGAGAGCAGTTCTTTTTTGTAAATAACCGATTTATAAAAAGCCCGTATTTGAACCATGCCATTTCAGCAGCATTCGAAGGAGTGCTTCAACCTGGCAAACACCCTTGTTATTATTTAAACTTAGAAGTTGACCCTAAAAGTATAGATATCAATATTCATCCCACAAAAACGGAAATAAAATTTGATGACGAACAAACCATCTATGCGATTCTAAGAGCCGCTGTTAAACACAGTTTGGGACAATTTAGTATTGCGCCAGTACTTGATTTTGAGCGTGATAAAAACTTAGATACTCCATATGGATTTGAAGGTGGACAATCGCCACTTCCAAAAATTGAAGTTGATCGCGCCTTTAACCCTTTTTCTAACTCCAATCAAACACCACCGTCGTATTCCAACCCGAAAGCAGTGGCTTGGGAAGGCCTGTATGTAGGGCTAGAATCAAAATCGAATTCGGATAGTTTTAGTCAGGTTAATTATGAATCTGACGAAATGACGTCGTCTATTTTTGATGACACTACAGAACGAAAAGCGCAAAAAACATTCCAATTACACAATAAATATATCATCAACACGATCAAATCGGGCATGCTTGTTATTGATCAGAATAGAGCTCATGAACGTATTTTATATGAAGATTTTCTTCATAAAACTACCGTAAATGAAGCCGTAAGTCAGCAATTATTATTCCCACTTCAACTTAAGTTTTCAAGTGCGGATAATACCATATTAAAAACGCTTCAACAGGCACTAGAAACTACAGGCTTTGTATTTTCTGTATTTACAGATGACACTATAGAACTCACCGGATTACCAGTAGGTGTCAAAGAATCTGAAGTGCATATTATTTTCGAACAATTAATTCATGATATAGAACATGAAATTCCTGATGTAAATTTTAGTGTCAGTGATTTATTGTCAAAATCACTTGCTAAAAGTT
>JABAYZ010000101.1 GCA_018608735.1 Flavobacteriaceae bacterium
AAGTAATGCCTATTCCAGGTCACAACCAAATATTAGCAACCTTAGGGGTGTTTATACTTTGGTTAGGATGGTTTGGTTTTAATGGTGGATCTCAACTTGCTTGGGGTGGAGACGATGCGGTTGCTGCTTCAACAGTAGTGTTGATCACAAACCTTTCTGCTGCTGCTGGTGCATTAGGTGCACTTATTACGACTTGGATCTGGTACGGAAAGCCAAACTTGGCACAATCATTAAATGGTGCTTTGGCAGGTTTAGTAAGTATAACTGCAGGTTGTGGAAACATGACGGCTGGTGGTGCTGTATTAGCAGGTCTAATTGGTGGTGTTATCGTTGTGTTTTCTATCGAATTTATCGAAAAGAAACTTAAAATTGATGATGCTATTGGTGCGGCTTCAGTACACGGAATCGTTGGATTCTGGGGAACGATTGTTATCGGACTTTGGGGTGTAGACGGCGATGCTGGTCTTGGAATATTTAACGGTGGTGGTTCTTCGCAACTTGTTGCACAATTGACCGGTGGTGTTGCTTACGCTGTTTGGGCTGTTGTTCTTTCTTTTGTTGTATTTGGAATCCTTAAGAAAACTGTTGGATTGAGAGTTACAGAAAAAGAAGAAGTTGCTGGACTTGACATCTCTGAACACGGATCTATCGCATATCCAGGAAAAAGAGAAAGAGGTCAAGACTAATTTCAATACAATATTGAGCATTTAAATGCTCTCAAAAAATTAAAAATAAGTTTGTGATTTTTAGTTTGTGTTAAAAACCCTAGGGGCCTCGTGCTCTTGGGGTTTTTATTTTTTTAAACATTATTTCTATGATACCGCTATAATATGTAGGGTTATTTTGTTAATTTCATAAAAAAATGTATCGCTACCCTAGATTTTATAGGGGTTTGTTTGTTTTTAATTACTTTTGAAAACAATCTAAAAATAATCCAATGAAAAAAGTAGAAGCAATCATTAGAAAATCTAAATTTTCTAGTGTAAAAAAAGCACTGCATGAAGTCGGTGTAAATTTCTTTTCGTACTGGGACGTCACGGGTCTAGGAAACGAAAAAGAAGGCCACGTGTACCGAGGTGTTTCTTACAGCACAAGTGATATTCAAAGACGTTATTTATCTATTGTAGTCAATGATGACTATGAAGAAGTGACCATTAATGCCATTCTCGAAGCAGGCTCTACTGGAGATGTTGGAGATGGAAAAATCTTTGTATCACAAATCGATGAAGTCTATAGAATTAGAACCGGCGAAAAAGGCGGAAACACATTAAAATAACACCAATGGAATTACTTACTATAAATAATGTATGGATGATGATCTGTACAGCACTCGTTTTCTTCATGCACACTGGATTTGCATTTTTAGAAATTGGGCTCACAAGACAAAAAAACACGATTAACATTTTATTTAAAAATATCTTTATTATAACCGTTGGGCTATTGCTCTACTACATCGTAGGCTTTAACTTAATGTATCCTGGAGACTTTAACGGCGTTGTCGGGTTTGCTGGATTTGGACTTGAAGCGCCCTTAGCGGACGGTTCACTGGATTTGGCTTATAATGAAGGCTATACCTATTGGACTGACTTTTTATTCCAAGGCATGTTTGCGGCAACTGCAGCAACCATTGTTTCGGGTGCTGTCGCTGAACGTATGAAAATTGGCGCATTTATGATTTTTACTATTGTATATGTAGGTGTGGTCTATCCAATTGCGGGGTCATGGCAATGGGGTGGCGGATTTTTATCCTCTCTATCTATTGGAGATGCAGAAGGGTTTTATGATTTTGCAGGGTCTACACTTGTGCACTCCGTTGGAGGATGGGCAGCTTTGGTTGCTGTATACCTTTTAGGTTCTAGAATTGGAAAATTTAATAATGGAAAATTACAAGCAATTCCAGGGCATAGCATTCCTTTGGCTACTGCCGGGGTGCTTATCTTATGGCTAGGATGGTTTGGGTTTAATGGCGGTTCTGTACTTTCTGCAAACCCTGAAGCAACCTCATTAACTCTGGTAACAACCTGCTTGGCTGCTGCTGCAGGGGGAGTGGTTGCAATGCTTACCTCAACTGTATTATACAAAAACTTAGACTTAACAATGTTCCTGAATGGTATTTTGGGAGGGCTTGTAGGAATTACGGCTGGAGCTGATCAAATGAGCCCAGGCGATGCCATTTTAATTGGAGCTATTGCTGGAGCACTTATTGTATTTGCTGTGAGCCTAGTCGATAAAATAAAACTAGATGACCCTGTTGGGGCCATTGCAGTACACCTTATATGTGGAATATGGGGAACACTAGCTGTCGGAATTTTTGGCGAAAAAGCTGGTTTTGATCAATTCCTTGTTCAACTCATTGGGGTTTTGTGTTACGCTGTTTTTTGTATAGCAACCTCTTTTGGAATCATATACACCCTAAAGAAAACAGTAGGCATTAGGGTATCGGAACGTGAAGAGCTAGAAGGCCTTGACACTCACGAACACAAAATGGACGCATATCCCGATTTTAGATTAAATGAGCATTAACGATGTTATTTAATTAGTCAACAAAAAGCCTCTAAAGTTATCTTTAGAGGCTTTTTAATTTAATATCGATTTTGATTTATGCAGAGTTTCTACTCGCATTAATGTTTCCAAATAAAGAACGCATCACAATTTTCTCGTAAATTTCTATTTGAGCGTCATCCCTTGGTTCTTCTTTTTCTAGTTCCTGAATTTTCTTTAAAGCATATTGCTGAATTGTAAGCAAAGGCAATACTATAGATTCTCTCACCGAAATAGATGCTTTTCCAGCTGGTTCTTTTTCCATCAACTCCGTGTAGCCCGTAAGCTTTAGTAACAAGCGTTTAGTAGTAATGTATTCACTGTAAATTACATTCCAAAATTCCCCATATTCTGGATCATTGGACATGTACTTTGTTAAGTCAAAAAATGACTTAGACAAGGACATCATACTGTTTTCTATCAATGTTTTGAAAAAATCGGACGTTTGAAATAAGTGTTGAGCTTTTTCAAACTCTCCTATATCTTCATAGTGTTTTAGCGCTGTTCCAACCCCAAAAAATCCTGGAACGTTTTGTTTCAACTGACTCCAAGAGCCTACAAAAGGAATGGCCCGTAAATCTTCAAACACTAAACCTTCAGCTTTTCCTCGTTTTGAAGGGCGACTACCAATATTGGTTTTGGCATAAAACTTCAAAGTACTCATGTGTTCTAAGTAAGAAATGAACTTAGGATGGGCCTTAAAATCTACATACGCTTCATAACTCAATTTAGATAACTGCGCCATAACCACTCTGTTTTCAGGGGTCATTCTAAGGTCTTTATCACTAAGACTGTTGTGGATTCCCGAGCTAATTAACTGTTCAAGATTATATTGTGAGGACTCTAATGTTCCAAAATTTGAGCTTATCGTTTGACCTTGTATCGTGAGCTGTACTTCTTTATCTTCAATTGTTGGCCCTAAGGACGCATAAAAATTATGTGTTTTTCCACCACCTCTTGCAGGAGGCCCACCTCGACCGTCAAAGAAAATCACAGTGACATCATGTTTTCTAGAAATCGTTGTCAATAACTCTTTGGCTTTGTAAATCGCCCAATTGGCCATCAAATACCCGCCATCTTTAGTGCCATCACTAAACCCAAGCATAATAGTTTGCCTATTGCCACGCGACTTTAAGTGTGCGGCATATTCTGGGTTGGAATACAAATCTTCCATGACCTGTGGAGCATTTTCTAAATCAGTTATCGTTTCAAAAAGAGGCGCCACATCAACTGTAAGTTTTTCATGAAAAGCAACGAGCTTAAGCATCGCATACAATTGCATCACGTGAAGCGTACTTTGATTGTTACTTATGATATAACGATTCGCAGCTCTTTCTCCATTTGTGTGTTGGATGGTTTTTATTGCCTCCATCGTTTTGAGAGCCTTTAACGTATCTTTATCTGAAATTAATGACAAATCAACCGACCCTTTAATTGTTGATAGTATTTTAATTTGATCTTTTTCTTCTAGACTGTGATAATTTTTAGGGAATACGTCACTCCCACTTTCTATGAGCACATCTACCATGTCATTGAACACTTTGGCATGAGCACGACTATCCTGACGAATATCTAAAGTGGAAAAATGAAATCCGAATAAGTGAATCTTATTTAAAAGACTATTAACTTCGGAAGCGTAAAGGGATTGATGTTTTTCAACAATTATGTCATAAATTTCCTTTAACTCCGATGTTAAACTCTCTATTGTTAAGGACGATTTTTTTTGAGTTACAATCTTGTAAAGCTCCACTTCTAACGCCATAATACGGTCTTCTATACCCGCAAAAGATAATTTTCTTTTTAG
Source organism: Flavobacteriaceae bacterium (assembly GCA_018608735.1). Taxonomy (GTDB): domain Bacteria; phylum Bacteroidota; class Bacteroidia; order Flavobacteriales; family Flavobacteriaceae; genus Hel1-33-131. The sequence goes on from JABAYZ010000101.1 coordinate 4,346, forward strand.
GCCTCGCACGTCGCGATAGTAGTTTTTTATAATCGTTTCTCGGAGTCTTGCTGCAACCTTGAGTGTGATCTCTGGCGTTACAAACGGGTTACCATCTCTGTCTCCGCCAGGCCAGAACCCAATGTTTATAATGTCATTGTCTATATGTTTCCCGTCAAAAATATTTTGTTGAATATAGTCATAAACGGTCCCGAAAGACTTGTAAAACACGTGCTCTAAATACCATATTAAGCTAACTGCTTCGTCGTATGGCGTTGGTTTATTCTGTTTAAAAAATGGTGTTTTTCCTAACTGTGCCAAAAGTTCGTTGATACGAAATAAATCGTTCTCACGGATAGCTTCTGTTAAATCGGTGATAATTCCTAACACAGAGCCTGGATAAAATTGTGTGGGATGCGCCGTTAGCACAATACGCACTTTAAATTCTTCTAAATACTTTTGAAGAACTTCTAATTTGTTTTCCGAAGTTACCGTTTCTTTCAAGCTTCGAAGCGTTCCAATACCGTCCATGTTGTTCACCACAGGAAAAGCAGCGTCTTCAATGGCATCAAACAGTACCACTTGACGTTCGATGTATTGTATGAAACGGAATAGTAAATCTATTTGGCTTTTTGGCGAACGTCTGCCCTGATATTTTTTAAAAAATGACTTTACAATCGCTGTAGGATCATCATTATTAGCAAACCCTTTTTGACAAGTTTCAAAAAAAAGGGGCAATAAAGCACCTGTTTTAGTAATGGTATCAAACGGTAGGGTCATAAATATACTGTTGTATATTTGATATTTTGATAATACATTTTGATTGAACCGTGTGATTTTTGGCTGTGTAGACATTTTTTAAGTACGTTTAATTGCCCCAAAATTACTAAAGCCTCTCCAATTCTCACATATAAAAATGTAATTTTTACGAATATTCGTATATTGGTTGTGTTCTCGGAGTAAAATCTTAGCAAAGCAGATAAATCGTTCCATATATTTTAGCCATCCTTACGAATATTGGATTAAAAAAGTTGTTTTCTTTTTTGTATTGATAAATCGCTCGACTTACTGTAAATTTATAAACTCTAACATTATCCTTTATTTTATGATTGAAATTGAACGTAAATATCTGGTAAGCGCTGATGGCTATCGTGCGGCAGCTTCAAAAAAATCTAGCATTACCCAAGGGTATTTAAATTCTGATCCCCAAAGATCTGTTCGGATTCGATTGAAAGACCATAAAGGATATATTACTGTTAAGGGGAAAAGTAATGATAGTGGGCTAAGCAGATTTGAATGGGAAAAGGAAATTTCTAAAACAGAGGCCGAGGCACTTCTAAATCTATGTGAAAAAACAATTATTAGCAAAGTTCGATATGAGGTTGTTGTCGGAAAACATGTTTTTGAGGTCGATGAATTTCGAGCAGAAAACCAGGGGTTAGTTGTTGCCGAAGTAGAACTTGATTCAGAAACCGAAAAATTTTCCAAACCTGAATGGCTAGGAAAAGAGGTCACGGGCAACATAAAGTATTATAACTCCAAACTCAGTCAAACCCCATTTTGCGACTGGAAATGATTGTGTAATTGTCATTAAAACGGGGGTAAAATTATTATATTCGTAACTTGAATTCTTTTTAAAACTAAAATATGAACACAAACTCCGTTGATTTTAAAATTCAAGATGCACTTGATGCGCTTGGCGTAAAAGCTATAAATTTAGGAACGTCTACTGGTGTAAACAGTTTTGCGAACGGCCCTAGTCTGGACAGTTTTTCTCCAGTGGATGGTAAAAAAATTGGAACGGTTGTTTGCACCTCTCAAGCCGATTATGAAGCAGTGATGAAGACGGCAACTGCGGCATTTCCTGTGTGGCGCAGCATGCCAGCACCTCAACGTGGCGAGATTGTGCGTCAGTTTGGAAATAGGTTAAGAGCGTTAAAAGAACCCCTTGGAAAGTTAGTCTCTTATGAAATGGGGAAATCCCTTCAAGAGGGCTATGGAGAGGTTCAAGAAATGATTGATATCTGTGATTTTGCGGTTGGATTATCTAGACAATTGAACGGCCAAACCATCCCTTCTGAGCGTCCTGGTCACGTGATGCGAGAGCAATGGCACCCAATTGGGGTTGTTGGTATTATCTCTGCGTTTAATTTCCCTGTCGCAGTTTGGGCTTGGAATACCGCTTTGGCTTGGATTTGTGGCGATGTATGTGTGTGGAAGGGCTCTGAAAAAACGCCTTTATGCTCCATTGCTTGTCAAAATATTATTGTTGATGTTATCAAAAAAAATAATTTACCCGAAGGAATTTCGTCTATCATTAATGGCAATTATACCGTTGGAGAAATGATGACTACTGATGCTAGAGTGCCTTTGGTCTCTGCTACAGGTTCTACAAGAATGGGGCGAATTGTTGGCGCAACAGTTGCCCAACGTTTTGGAAAATCATTATTAGAATTGGGCGGAAACAATGCGATTATTATTACACCTACCGCCGATTTAAAAGTGGTGGTACCTGGTGCAATTTTTGGCGCCGTAGGAACTTGCGGACAGCGTTGTACATCGACACGACGCTTGATTATTCACGAGTCTGTATATGACAAAGTAAGAGATGCTATTGTTGGAGCTTATGGGCAATTAACGATTGGAAACCCTTTGGATGAAACCAACCATATTGGACCACTTATCGATCTTGATTCTGTAAACACCTATTTAGCAGCGATTGAAAAAGCAAAAACTGAAGGGGGAACAGTATTGGTTGATGGGGGTGTTTTAGAAGGAGAAGGCTATGAAAGTGGTTGTTATGTAAAGCCTGCCATTATTGAAGCTGAAAACCATTATGAAATTGTACAGCATGAAACTTTTGCGCCAATTTTATATTTAATGAAATATTCTGGGGACGTAGAAAACGCCATTCAAAAACAAAATGCTGTGGCCCAAGGCTTGTCTTCTGCAATTATGACCAATGAACTTAAAGAGGCCGAAAAATTCTTGTCGTATGCCGGTTCTGATTGTGGAATTGCCAATGTAAATATTGGCACTTCTGGCGCTGAAATTGGAGGTGCTTTTGGTGGTGAAAAAGAAACAGGAGGCGGACGTGAATCTGGTTCAGATGCATGGAAAGTGTATATGCGACGTCAAACGAATACCATTAATTATTCTGATGAATTGCCTTTGGCACAAGGGATTAAGTTCGATTTGTAAATTAATTTATATTCTTATTTTAAAAGTCACATCCCTTAGATGTGACTTTTTTTTGTCTGTGTGTCTTAATAATTACACGAGACTAAGATTTGTTGTGTTTACAACTTAAAAACCAAATCACATGAGCAAGAAAACCACCTATTTGTTGGGAATCGTATTCTCCATTATTATTGGATGTATCCTTTACTGGTACTTCTGTTGTAATTGCTGTCAGAATACTACGAACAACATTAAAACAAACATTTCTAATACCACAGCTACCGTTTCTAAAAACTTAAATCCATTTTCGGTTTCTGGTGCTGACTTTGATATTGGGACTAATGAAAACTTCAATTTCAATACATCTGGCCACGCTGTTTTAACGCCTGTTCCTGAATCCCTGAACGAGCCAATTGAAAAGCTAAAAAATCATCTATCTCAAAACCCCTCAAAAGTTTTAAAAGTAATAGGATACTTTAAAGACGAAGAATCCAACTCCTCTAGTTTTGGAGATTTGGGAATGGCACGAGCCGAAGCAATTAAAAAGCAACTGAGTTCGAGAGGGATTTCAGTTGATAGAGTTCTGACTTCTGGAATGATTAATGAAAGTATTAAAACTGACGGTTCTGGTATTCTACACGGCCCTTATACGCTTTTACTCACTGAAGATTCATCTAAGCAGGATCGCCTAAAAAAAGAGTTATTAAAATCCCCTACTTTAATGAATTTTGGATCTGGAAAACACGTAACATCTAACCTAACTTTGAAAGACACTGATCTTGGAGCACTGGCAAATTACCTCAACTCCTATGAAGATAGTTCTTGCACCATTGTTGGGCATTGTGATAGCGACGGGTCAGACAAGTTTAATATGGAACTTGGACAACGTCGTGCCGATTTCACTAGACGACAGTTATTAAAATTGAATGTAGACGGCAACAAAGTCAAAACGGCCTCAAAAGGAGAATCAGCTCCAATTGCGACCAACAGTACTGCTGCTGGAAAAGCTAAAAATAGAAGAACAGAACTAATTATTAATTAACTAAAAAATAAAACATTATGAACTGGTGTATACTAATCCCTTTAATCGTTGGACTATTATCTGCGTTATTCGGCTACCTTCTAGGTCGCTTATTTAACAAACAGAACAACTGTAAAAATTGTGCTGAATATAAATCGCAAATTAAACACCTTGAAGCAGAACTTAAAGCCTGCAAGAACAAAGAAACAAATACGGGGGCGGCTTTTACAAGAGCGGGGGCTGCCGGATCATTATTTAATGCAGCCTTGGCTAAAAGTGTCTTTGGAAGACCTATTAAAGAAAATGACCTGACAGTTATTGAGGGAATTGGACCAAAAATTCAACAACTATTTCACAACAATGGCGTTAGAAGCTGGAAAGCTTTGGCGGATTGTAACATTGAAAGATGTCAAAAAATCTTAGATAGTGGTGGAGAAGCCTTTAAGTTGCATGTTCCAGGAACATGGCCAAAACAAGCCCGCTTAGCATACGACGGAAAGTGGGAAAAATTGTTGGAATGGCAAGACGAATTAGATGGTGGAAAATAAATTAATACTATAGTTACCTGTTGTGCATTTTGAATCTAAAAACACCATTTAACGTCAGTTCGAGTGATTTTGAGGTACGAAAAATTGTATCGAGAACTAAATTTCTGATATACAATCCGTAAACCATTTAAAATGAAAAAGAAACAGGCGGGTGTCTGGATCTGATGCTTGGAAAGTGTATATGCGCCGACAAACGAATACCATTAATTACTATGACGAGCTTTTGGCACAAGGCATTACGTTTGATTTGTAACTTCAGGTTTACAAAGAAACGTTCAACTATTCAATGACAAAAGCCGCCTATAGAAGAACTACAAACAGGAGGTGTAGAGCTTGGTTCTTACCTCCTTACGAATCTTGACAGTTGTCGGGACGCAGAACTTTCTATTACGTTTTTTATTTACTAAATTAGGTGCTTAAATCACTCAACTGATCTTATACCATCCGTTAGTCATTTAAATAAATTAACTTATTTTTGTGTTAGAACTATAAAATAGATGACCCCAAATCATAAATTAAATCCAAATAACTGGATAAAACTGTATTCTGATTACCTATTCAATTACACTATTTTACGTGTAAATGACAGGGAAATAGCTCAGGATTTAGTGTCAGAAACATTTCTATCTGGCTTAAAATCAATTGTAAACTTTAAAGGTAAAGCAAGCGAGCGTACATGGCTAACTTCTATTCTAAAACGAAAAATTATTGACCACTACCGAAAAATAAATTCAAATAAAGGAAAGGCTGTGGTTAAAATGCATTATAAAAATACTTCGGAGTTCGAAGGGGATTGGCTAGAGGAACGGGTAGCAGATTCTTTTGATAAAACCGCAGAGGGTATTATAGAAAACTCCGAGCTAGGAGATGCTATTTATCATTGTATAAGCAAGTTACCAGAAAAACAAGCTCAGATTTTTAAAATGAAAACGATCATAGGCTATGAAACCGAAGTCATTTGTAATGAATTGGATATTACTTCGTCTAATCTATGGGTGCAAATACACAGAGCAAGAACCGCTCTCGCAGCCTGTTTAGAGAAAAATTGGTTTAAAGCATGAAAAAACTATTCATAAGTCACGAGCAAGCAAAACACATCTGTGATAAAAGACAGTATGATGAAGCAACATTCCCAGAGCGTGTCAAGCTAAGCATTCGAATTGCTTGGTGCAGACTTACAAAGGCTTATTCTAAGAAAAATAATGAACTGACAAGTACTATTAAGCAGGCTGATATGAGTTGCCTTAATCAAACTGAGCGCGAAAAATTACAACACCAATTTGAAAAAGAGCTTCGTAAACTTTAAGTCCCCAATAAAAACAGTAAAAAACTTACCACAAATAAAACTACTCCGCTAACGCCCCTAGCTATACTTCGCTTTCCTTAAAATCCGCATACTTTCTTTGTAGAGCGCATACATGGCGTCACTATGTTTATAAAACAATGGCTTAGATTCCCGTAACTGCGTCAACGCCGCCTCAATCCCGTTAAAATAACAAATCAAATACGTCGCAGGAACATTTTTCAAATCTTTGAGCTGCACCGCCGTAAGCGGTTTACCCAGTTTCAAGCGGTCCATAAGCGCGTTGTTCGCATTAAAAATATGATGCAGAATTTTTTTATCGTATTGAGGCGGTTTAAAAAGCAATTGAGAATCGATATTATAAAGCGCATTGTTCCCAAAAGTAATGGTCGTTTTTTCCAATTGAAAATAGGTGTTTTGTCCGTTGAGGCCAAGGTTTACGTATTCAATAATTTTAAAAGAATCATTGTCATAAGAAATCTCTACAGCATCCAAAGTCGAGTAAAACAACCGCACTTGCTCGTTAATCAAAGCAATATCCACCCGTGAATAAAACGTTTGATTGTTAATGATCTTTTTTTGTCCAGACCAACACATCACAAAATACTCTTTAAAAACCTTATATGTTGGCTCATAATCCTTCCGTTGTGCCATAAAATCAAACACCCCATCCAAAGTATATTGTATGTTGTTTTGGGAATGCGCCTCAATAGAGGCGACGATTTCAGAATTGGAATCTGTCAATTCAATATCAAACACCTTAGGCATGCTCATACTGCCTTCCCTAAAAAACACATTACCGCCATAATACTTCCATATATTTTTACGAAGTGAGGTAACCTCTTGAGGGTCTTTGGGCCGGATCGTCACCAACCCTACCACCTTGTCGTCATTTAGGTGTGGAAACGGAATGTTTTCATATTGAATCACAGGAGGGTGACTCAAATAGGCATTAACAAGATTTTGAATTTTACTATCATCAAAAAAATCAACCCCAACAATGTGACTGTACTGATCATCCACTCCAATTACGATGTAAGAATTGTTGTTCGGATTACTATTGGATAGCGCACAAATATGTTTCAAAAACTTTGCTTTACCCTCCTTGCTGCTAATGTTAATTTTTAACTTTTTATCATAAAAACTACTTTCGTCATTATGCGCGAGTAGATTTTTGATAAGCAGTCGTTTATTAATCATTGTATAGTGTTTTAAGGGACTTCATAGCCTTGGCTAGCCTCCAATATTCTGAACCAATCTTCCGTTGTTAAGGCAATTGAAACCGCGCCTACAGATGCTTCGATACGTTTTAAGTTTGTAGTTCCAATAACAGGATGAACTCCAGATGGATGTTTTAGAATCCACGCCAATAACAGCTGATCGGAACTGGCATTATAGGTCGTCGACAACCCTTCTAACACCTCTAAAACACGTTTCTTTTGAGGTGTCGTTTCAAGGCTAAATATATGACCTAAAGGCGCCCATGCCATAGGTATTATTTTATGTGTTAACATCTGGTCTAAACTGCCATCAAATAAGGCTTGGTGCTGCACCGCAGAAAATTCAATTTGATTCACGTCTACCGCCGCTTCTTTAGAAAGCAGGTCGACTTGTGACGGGGTGAAATTAGACACCCCAAAATTAATTATTTTACCCTCTTTTTTCAACTGATGAACCGCTTCCATCACCTCATTTGGGTCCATCAATGGACTAGGGCGATGGATTAAAAGCGCATCTAAATACTCTGTTTTTAAATGCTTCAGAGATGCCTCTGCAGACGAAATGATATACGCTTTAGAGCAGTCGTAATGCTTGACGGTATTTGGACGATTTGAGCCTGTCAATTGAATGCCACATTTAGAAATAAATTGAACCGCCGATCGTGAAATATCTGTTCTGGAAAACGCATCACCAAAAGCTGATTCCAAAGTATAACCGCCATAAATATCGGCATGGTCAAAAGAGGTAATCCCTAAATCAACTGTGTTTTCAATCAGCCGTTGCATCTCATAAAAATTAAAGTTTTTACCCCAAGCTCCCCAAGACATCGTGCCAGAAATAAGTTTTGAAAATTGTGATTCAATCATTTATAACTATTTTGAGGTTTAAAATTAACAAACAATAGTTTATAAGGCCCTAAAATCAGTGTAAGTTTTAACCAATTATTAACAGGGCGAACGGAAATATTTTAACAAATTGCGTAACTGAAAATAATTGACCCGAAAATCTTTATTTAAATTATCACAATGGAAGAACACAATACGACAATTGACATTCAGTCAATAAATAAGAAAATTGAAAAAGAAAGTGCTTTTGTAGACTTGCTTACTCTAGAAATGGGCAAAGTAATCGTTGGGCAAAAACACATGGTAGAGCGCTTACTTATTGGGCTTTTAGGCCAAGGTCATATTCTTTTAGAGGGGGTTCCTGGACTCGCCAAAACACTTGCTATCAATACCTTATCTCAAGCCGTTGCAGGGAGTTTTAGTCGGATTCAATTTACGCCAGACCTCTTACCTGCAGATGTTGTAGGAACAATGATTTACAATATTAAAGCCAATGACTTTACCATAAAAAAGGGGCCGATTTTCGCCAACTTTGTACTCGCAGATGAAATCAACCGTGCTCCGGCTAAAGTACAGTCGGCACTGTTAGAGGCTATGCAAGAAAAACAAGTCACCATTGGAGATGAAACCTTTATTTTAGACAAACCTTTCCTAGTCATGGCCACTCAAAATCCTGTGGAACAAGAAGGGACCTACCCACTTCCTGAAGCACAAGTCGATCGATTCATGTTAAAAACAATCATTGACTATCCAAAAATTGAAGACGAACAACTGATCGTGAGAGCAAACCTAAAAGGCGCGTTCGATAAAATAAAACCTGTCGTAACTGTCGAGCAAATTTTAAGCGCTCAAGCAGCAGTTAGAGACGTTTATATGGATGAAAAAATTGAAAAATACATTCTGGACATTGTATTTGCAACGCGTTATCCAGAAAAATACCGCTTAGCAGAGCTCAAACCGTTAATTTCTTTTGGAGCCTCTCCTAGGGGAAGTATCAACCTGGCAACAGCTGCAAAATGCTATGCCTTTATAAAACGTCGTGGCTATGTCATTCCCGAAGATGTCCGCGCAATCGTTTATGACGTACTGCGTCATCGTATCGGTATTACATATGAAGCAGAAGCAGAAAATGTAACATCAGAAGACATTATCAGTAAAATTGTCAATGTCATTGAGGTGCCTTAATTCGTAGTGACTTTATGGTTTGATTCACAAATCTCACACAACTAATAGCACACTTATCAAATGGATACCAAGGAATTACTAAAAAAAGTTCGAAAAATAGAGATCAAAACACGGCGGTTGTCCGACCATGTTTTTGGGGGCGAGTACCACTCGACTTTCAAAGGGCGTGGTATGACTTTTTCCGAAGTGAGACCCTATCAATATGGTGATGATGTGCGAAATATTGACTGGAATGTCACCGCGCGTTGCAACGCGCCACACATTAAAGTTTTCGAAGAAGAACGCGAGCTCACAATGATGCTGATGGTCGATGTATCGGGCTCTAAACTTTTTGGAACTGAAGTACAATTTAAAAATGAAATCGTAACTGAAATTGCCGCAACGCTGGCGTTTTCGGCAACACAAAATAATGATAAAATTGGTCTGATTTTGTTCTCCGACGGCATTGAACTGTATATTCCACCAAAAAAAGGACGTTCACATGTCTTAAGAATTATTAGAGAATTGATTGAATTTAAACCTAAAAGTAAGCTCACAAATGTTGCTGAGGCACTTAAATTCTTATCCAATGTAATGAAAAAGAAAGCCATTGTGTTTTTACTTTCTGATTTTATGACCGAGGACTACCAACATAATTTAAAAATTGCCTCTGGAAAACATGACATTACTGGCATCCGTGTCTATGACAAATACGAAGCTGAAATTCCAAATTTGGGAATGGTACAAATGCATGATCAAGAAACCGGGGCTTCGTTTTTGGTCAATACTACCTCAAAAACAGTTCGTAAAAACTACCAAGCCAATTATCAAAACAAAGTGGGGTACTTTTCTGATAGCTTTAAAAAATCTGGTGCAGGAGCACTCGATTGCAGAGTAGATGAAGGTTATGTGAAAAAATTATTAGGCTATTTTAAACAACGTGGATAAGCATTACATGAAGACCGATAGAACCATAAAACACAACAGAGCTCAAAATATACTTTTGGGTGTGTTCTGTATGCTCGTTTCTTTTGTAAGTTATGGCCAAGTGTCTTCTAGTATAGACTCTACCGCTATAAAAATTGGAGCAGAGCTGTTTTATCACATACAAGTCAAAACAGACACCACTACACTTGTGGTTTTTTCTGAAGAACAAACGTTTCAACCTCTTGAAATGATCAATAGCTATGCTGTTGATACCACCAAAAAAGAAGGGTATTATCAGCTCACTAAAACCTATGGGCTTACTCAATTTGATTCGGGAGTTTATACCATTCCAAAGCAAAAAATCATCCTCGGAGATAGAATATTTTATACGGATTCCTTAGAGGTTCAAGTGAACCCTATAGTCGTAGATACAACCAAACAAAAGCTCTTTGACATCAAACCGCTTACCGAAGTTGAAAAAAGCCCCTCCAGTTTTTGGGGATATCTTGTGGTGGTTTTGTTGGTGATCTTTCTAATTGGTGGTCTCCTGTATTGGTTTGTTTGGCGGAAAAAACCAATGACAGAAGCTGAGAAAATTGCAGCATTAAAGCCTTATGAACGCGCAAAACTAGCACTTGAAAAACTAGATGAAGAGCAGTATTTTCAAAATGAAGAAATCAAAACCTACTACTCGGAACTAACTTTAATTTTGAGACAATATCTCGATGAAAAGGTATACGAACAATCTCTTGAAAGCACCACAGACGAATTGGTGTTACGCTTAAAAACATTGAAAGATGCAAATCAAATTGCGCTAAGCCCAGAAACAATTCGAAATATTGAGACTATTTTGAAACGTGCCGATTTAGTGAAATTTGCAAAATCCAAACCTGATTTTCAGCTGGCAAAGCTCGATAAAAGTACTATTGATCTCGAAATTGACCATGTGAAAGAAGGGCTTCCTGAACCTACAGAAGAAGAGCTATTACAGGACTTAGCCTATCGTGAAGCAATCGCACGTCAACAGAAACGCAAAAAAATAAAACAAATTATAGCAATTGTAGCGGGAGTGTTTTTAATTACGCTAACAGTACTAATCATACAAACAGGCTTTACGACTGTAAAGGACACCGTGCTTAGAAACCCTAGTAAGTTATTATTAGAAAAAACACCTTGGGTCACTAGTGAGTATGGCGCCCCAGGGGTGACGCTTTCGACCCCAGTGGTATTAGAGCGTCAAATTGTGGAGCTTCCTGAAGAAAGGAAAGGAAAGGTTCAGGTGGTCACCTTTACATATGCCGGCGCAGACACCCCAATTGATATCGTTGTAAACAGTTCAAAATATGCAACGCAAACGGGAGAAGATGACAAAGAAAAAGACGTTCCAATTGACGTCTTAAAAATCGCTGAAGGCGTTTTGGATTCCTTTGAAGAAAACGGAACAAAAAACATCATCACACGAAACGAACAGTTTATAACGCCTAATGGTCAGGAAGGGGTTAAAACATTTGGAACAGGGGATTTTCTTAAGGGTGATAACTTGATTAAAGGGGAATATGTCATTTTAGGGTTTTCTACACCTAATTTATTACAACAAGTTATTTTGACTTGGAAAGAGGGGGATGACTATGCCGACCAAATTGTGGAGCGTATTCTAAATTCTGTCGAACTTATTAAACTAACAGAAGACGAAAAATAATGTTTAAAGGCATCGATTTTACTCAAAAAGAATTTTTATGGCTACTGCTATTAGTGCCGGTTTTAGTCCTTTGGTACGTGCTAAAACATAAAAAACAAACGGCACAATTAAGCATCTCTAGTGTTCAAGGTTTTCAAAAAAACAGCATTTGGGGTGCCTTGAAACATGGCTTATTTGGAGTCAGAATTACTGCAATCGTTCTTGTGGTTCTTGCGCTCGCACGCCCCCAAACTGTTGATGTATCGTCCAAAACAAAAACAACACGAGGTATTGATATTGTGATGGCTATAGATGTTTCTGCAAGTATGTTGGCAAAAGATCTAAAACCCAACCGACTTGAAGCACTGAAAAATGTTGCTAGTGATTTTATAAAAGGGCGTCCCAATGACCGCATTGGCTTGGTTGAATATGCCGGGGAAAGCTACACAAAAACACCAATTACAAGCGATAAGAGCATTGTGCTTCAATCTTTAAAATCAATAAAATATAACACGGTTATTGCTGGGGGAACGGCTATTGGGATGGGACTAGCAACCGCCGTCAATCGGATTAAGGATAGTAAGGCAAAAAGTAAAATTATTATTCTTTTGACCGATGGTGTAAATAATGCGGGGTTTATAGACCCTCAAACAGCTAGTGAGCTCGCCGTCGAGTATGGCATTAAAACCTACACTATCGGACTGGGTACAAATGGCATGGCGTTGTCGCCTATTGCCATACGAAATGGCGTGTTTCAATATGCAAAAACTCAAGTGGAAATTGATGAAGACCTCTTAAAAGAAATTGCTCAGGTTACTGGTGGAAAATACTTTAGAGCTACTAATAATCGTAAATTGAAAGAGATTTACAAAGAAATAGACGCGCTCGAAAAAACTGAAGTAGAAGAATTCAAGTTTTATAATTATGAAGAAAAATTTAGACCTTTAATATGGATCGCATTAGGGTTGTTGCTGTTCGAGTTTTTAATGCGATTCACAATATTTAGAAGTTTTATTTAGATGTATCAATTAGAAGAAAAAATATGGTTTTGGTTACTGCTCATCCTACCCGTGATGGCAATCGTGTTTTTATGGACTCTTTTCTGGAAAAAAAGCGTTCAGAAAAAATTTGGAAATACAAGGGCCGTAAAACGCCTTAGTCCAAATCAATCTGTGTTTAAATCGGTGCTTAAGTTTTGTACTTTAACTCTTGCCATAGGAAGTTTTATTGTCGCTTTGGTTAATCCAAAAATTGGCACAAAGCTTGAGACCATCAAACGCGAGGGTGTTGATATTGTTTTTGCAATTGACGTTTCTAAAAGTATGCTTGCTGAAGATGTGGCTCCTAACCGATTGGAAAAATCTAAACAGCTGGTGACTCAAATTATAAATAATTTGACAAGTGATCGTGTCGGAATTATTGCTTATGCCGGAAAAGCATTTCCACAACTGCCGATTACAACAGATTATGGTACGGCAAAACTATTTTTACAAAGCATGAATACCGACATGTTATCCTCACAAGGAACAGCGATTGATGAGGCAATTCAATTATCGCGAAATTATTTTGATGATGAAGAACAAACCAATAGGGTCTTAGTTATAATTTCTGACGGTGAAGATCATAACGACCTCAGCGAAGAGGTTGCAGAAACGGCGTCTGAAGAAGGTATAAAAATCTATACCATTGGCGTGGGGAGTGAAAAAGGAGGGCCTATTCCTTTGAAAAGAAATGGTGTTGTGATGAGTTATAAAAAAGATAAAAACGGTGAAACCGTTATCACAAAACTGAATACAGAAACCCTAAAGTTAATTGCTGCAGAAGCAAAGGGCGAGTACATTGACGGCAACACAACAGCTGCAGTTGTGGAACAGCTTAGAGATATTTTAAATAAAATGGACAAAAAAGAATTTGAAGCCAAAGAATTTGCAGAATATAAAGATCAGTTTCAATGGTTTTTAGGTATTGGTTTATTCTTTTTGATTTTGGACATTTTGTTCTTAGAACGAAAAACAGCTTGGTTGAAGCGCCTAAATTTATTTAATGAAAATTTATGAAACGTTTAAATAACATACATAAAAAGATGAGAATTAAAAACTATACAGCAATAGTCGCTAGTCGTTTTTACGTCAGCTTATTATTGTTTTTTATAACGATGTTCATGGGCTATGCTCAGGAAGTAGATCCTCAACTGTCTGAATCCAACGATTATGTGTTTGAAGGCAATTCGATTGTAGATACCAATTTTATTGAAGCCGAAAAAAAATACCGTTTAGCAGTCTCCACAAAAAAAAATAACGCTACTGGCTCTTTTAACTTAGGGAACGCATATTATAATTCGAAGCTGTATGATGAAGCACTTTTTCGCCATTTGGAAGCGGTGAATAACAGCAGTTCAAAACCTGAAAAACACAAAGCATACCACAATATTGGCAATAGTTTAATGCAGAAAAAACAATGTAAAGAAGCCGTTTCGGCTTTTAAAAATGCGTTAAGAAATGACCCTTCTGATGATGAAAGCAGATACAATTTAGCACTGGCTCAAGAATGTGCTAAGGAACAAGGGGGAGGGGATGGCGAAGACGAAGATAAGGATAAGGAAAAAGACGAGAACAAAGACGAGAAAGACGACAGCGACGAAAAGAAAGAGAAAGACGAAAAAAATAAAGAAAAGGGAGACGAAGACGAGGATAAAAATGAAGGAGACGACAAAGAAGATGAGGACGGAAAACCCAAGGACAACAAAGGGGATCAAAAAAATAAAGATCCTAAAGATGACAAGGGCCAACCCCAACAACAGCCTGGAAAACTCTCTCCACAACAAGTAAAAAATTTACTTGAAGCAATGAATAATGAAGAGAAGAAAGTACAAGAAAAAATGAACGCCTCAAAAACCAAAGGGGCTAAAGTCAAAACAGAAAAAGACTGGTAGAGCATGAAACTGAAAATATTTTTACTTACATTTTTTATGTCCGGAATACTATCGGCACAGGTTACTTTTGAGGCCAAAGTGAGTAAAAAACAACTCGGTATCAATGAGCGTCTCCGTGTTGATTTTACGATGAACAAAGATGGTGATGATTTTGAACCGCCTAGTTTCGAGAATTTTACAGTAGTAGGTGGACCGAGTCAGTCTATCAGTAATTCTTGGGTAAATGGAGTACGCTCGTTTTCAAAAAGCTACAGTTTTTTCTTAGCACCAAAAAAACGTGGTAAATTTACTATTGGTCAAGCAACAATTGAAATCGATGGCGAAACCTATAAAACCCTTCCGATAAACATAACCGTTTCTTCTGCCATAGATAAACCTAAAGACCCCAGCGACCCTAATTATATTGCTTCAGAAAATATTCATCTCGTTGCTGAAGTATCAAATTCAAACCCGTATCTAAACGAAGCAATTACGGTCGTGTATAAGCTTTATGTTGCTCATGGAACTGGGGTGCGAAACTGGCGAGAAATTGACAGTCCAAGGTATAGTGATTTTTGGAGTCAAGCGATTGATGTCAAAGGTTTTGATGCTAAAGAAGGCACTTATAAAGGGGAAGATTACCGCTATGTTATTCTTAGAAAAACTGTATTATATCCTCAAAAAACAGGGAAATTAAACATTGAACCCTTATCTCTTGACGTCACTGTTGAGGTGCCTTCTAATAGACGTGACGTGTTTGGTCGTTCCTTTATGAGCACTGTTAACAGAAGAGTTTCAGCAGGTAATCGAACAATTAATGTAAAGCCATTACCTGAAAACGGCAAACCCGACGATTTTTCTGGAGCAGTTGGTGCCTTTGATTTTAAAATTTCTACAAATAAACAAACATTGAAGGCTACCGAAGCCCTAGAATTGGAGGTTAAAGTCTCTGGAAAAGGAAATTTAAAACTCTTTCAGCTTCCAAAATTGGTGCTTCCTAGTGCGCTAGAAGTTTATGAACCAGAACACTCGGAAAACGTCAGAGTTAGAGGTTTGGGAATGCAAGGGTCAATTAGCGACACCTATACTGTGGTGCCAAATTATCAAGGGAGCTATCCTATACCAAACGTTTCTTTTTCCTATTTTGATACGAAAACAAAACGCTACAAGACATTAACTTCGGAACGGCTTATAATAGATGTAAACGAAGGCCCTTTGAGCGTAAGCGGTGCAAACAACAACACAACGGGAGCGGTCAAGGCTAATGTAATCTCCAGAAACCAAAATCAATTTAGTGCTTTTAAAACAACAACCAGCTTTAAGTCAATAACCTCCAAACCATTTTTTAATTCGACTTTGTTTTGGATATTATTGTTAGCGCCCTTTTTGTTAATTCCACTCGTGGTGCTAGTGGTTAGAAAACGAATGATACGTGCCTTGGATGTGACTGGGAATAAAATTCGAAAAACAAATCGATTAGCTCGTAAATACTTAGGGGAAGCCAAAAAATCATTGGGCAAAAAAGAACAGTTCTACAATGCTCTTGAACGCGCACTTCACAATTATTTAAAATCAAAGCTACGTCTAGAAACTAGCGAATTTAATAAAGAAAAAATTGAAGAATTATTAGGAAACAAAAACGTGAGTACTGCTACGCTAGATGGGTTTATTTCGCTTTTGACCGCTTGCGAGCTAGCAAGGTACACGCCGCTTTCGGCTGTAGATATGCGAAATGATTATGACAAAGCTGCTTTTGTTATTAATGCTCTAGACAAACAATTAAATTAATCCCATGAAACTATTATTTATTTTTTGGTTGATGTGTTCCCTTGGTTTTTCACAATCAACAACCTCATTTAAGCAGGCTAACGAGCTTTATAATACGGGGTACTATCAAGAAGCGATTGATCGTTATAACTCTATATTAGGTGCAAATCAGCATTCTGCAGAGCTCTATTTTAATCTTGCAAATTGTTATTATAAATTAAATGAAATTGGCCCTAGTATCTTTTACTATGAAAAAGCGCTTCAGCTCAGCCCAGACGATACGGACATCCTAAACAACTTAGGGTATGCGCAAAAGATGACCATTGATACTGTACTAGAAGTCCCTGAAAATGGGATTTCTAAATTCATTAATAAGACACTTAATAGTCTCAGTGTAGATGGATGGGCAACAAGAAGTGTAGGGCTCGTTTTTCTTTTTGTGATTTTATTTTTGGGGTATTACCTTTCACGTTCTGAATCAAAAAAACGATTGTTTTTTGTTTCGAGTAGTATTGTTTTTATTGTATTACTTACCTCTCTTGGTTTATTATTTAAAAAAGAACGTCTTGATGCTACCACACATCCCGCAATTATTTTTGCCAAGGAATCAGAGGTGAGATCAGAGCCCAACCTTGGGTCTGAAACATCATTTACCCTGCATGAAGGTACAAAAGTGTTAATCGTTGAAACGTATAACTCCGACTGGTCAAAAATAAAACTGCGCAATGGAGAGACAGGATGGGTTTCCACAGTAGACCTTAAACCTCTTTAGTTTAACAAAATAAAAGCCTTGTGTTATCGTTTTTATTCTATATTTACAATCAACTATTAAATATAATGAGCATCACAAAATATCTTACCTTAGTATTCTCCATCTTTTTTCTATTCATTTTAATAACACCCACACTCTTGCTTTTAAATCCAGGTCAAGAGGTCTCTGTTCTTGTGATGTCATTAGATGAAGAAACTGAAAAAAAAGATGTCGAAGACATTAAGAATCTTACTGAAGTAACTTTTAACGAAAACAATAATCACAACGCTTATTTATATGTCGCTACGAAATCGATATCGTCTAGCATTTACTCTAGAAATCTCATTAAAATTCATTTAGAAAACACATCGCCTCCTCCAGAGTTTCTATAAACAACATTCTTTTCATTACACGCAAAGAGCTTCTCTTTGTAAACTTTAATCTTATACTATTACATTACTATGAAACAATTTTTTTCAAATATAAAAGGGGATGCTTTTGGTGGCATCACCGCTGGAGTCGTCGCATTGCCATTGGCCTTAGCATTTGGCGTCTCTTCTGGACTAGGCCCAAGTGCAGGTCTGTACGGTGCAATTTTTATTAGCTTTTTTGCAGCACTTTTTGGTGGCACAAATACTCAAATATCAGGGCCTACTGCGCCTATGACGGCCGTGAGCATGGTGATAATTTCTGGAATTATCGCCGCCAATGACGGCGATTTATCGATTGCACTACCCGCAATATTAACCGTGTTTTTAATTGCTGGACTTTCTCAAATTGGCTTGGGAGTTTTAGGACTGGGAAAATACATTAAGTACATTCCATATCCTGTTGTGTCTGGATTCATGACTGCGATTGGGGTTATTATTTTACTAACTCAAATTTTACCTTCTCTTGGGTATAGCCCTAAAGAAGACCTGCAATACGTTAATCAATTCAAAGCACAAGCAGAAGAAGTGATTCTTGAAAACATATTAAAAGATGAGGCGGGAGATGGCATTTTGGTTTTAGAAAATTTTAAAGAAACCATTGATCGCGCTTCTTTAATATCACAAGCCGATATCCAAAAAGAATCGGAAATCTTAGCTTCTAAAGAAGCTTCGGGAACAATCGGTGCATTAAAATTAATGCCTAGGGCACTTCAAAACATCAACTGGTTGGAGCTCATGCTAGCTTTGGGAACCATCATTATTATTTATGGATTTAAACGCATTACGACTGTAGTGCCTAGCACCTTAGTGGCGTTAGTTGTAATGTCTGGAGTTGCCATAGTCTTTGGGTTGAATTATAAACCCATCGAAGAAATTCCTAGCGGATTACCTATCCTTCAATATGAAATTTTTACTACGTTTAAGTTGACCTCGATCACACCCTATATTTTCACAGGATTTACACTGGCGTTATTAGGGGCTATTGACTCCTTACTGACAAGTATTGTGGCGGATAATATGACCAAAACAAGGCACAACCCCAATAAAGAACTTATTGGACAGGGTATCGGAAATAGTATTGCGTCTATTTTTGGAGGGATCCCTGGTGCAGGAGCCACCATTAGAACCGTTGTAAATATAAATTCTGGAGGAAAAACAAAACTCTCTGGAATGATTGCTGGCGTCATGCTATTATTCATTCTATTAGCCTTAGGACCAGTCGCATCAAAAATTCCTGCCGCTGTGCTATCCGGGATTTTAATAACTGTAGGCATCGGGGTAATGGACTATAAGGGGTTGAAAGCAATTCCTGCTCTGCCAAGAGACCTGTCGTTTGGCCCCTTCAAGCTGAGTTCCGAAGTGTTGATAATGCTCGTCGTATTGCTGTTGTCTACGTTTTGGGATTTAATTTTTGCTGTGGGAATAGGCTTGATTATTTCATGTTTGATGTTTATGAAAAAAATTGGAGATCTAACTACTGAAGATTCCAACGTGAAGCCATTAAAAGAAAAATCGTGGCCTGATGAAAAGATTTTTCCAGAGCACTTAAAAAAATTGGTGTTTATCAAACACATCAAAGGACCTTTGTTTTTTGGATCGACCTCAGATTTTCAGCAGCTATACAAACAAATTCCCGATACAGCGACAACCGTAATTTTACGCTTAGAACGGATGCCATATATGGACCAATCTGGACTGTATGCAATGGAAGATATGATTCAGGAGTTACAAACCAGAAATGTAGAAGTCATGTTTGTGAACCTCTTGAAACAACCCCGCTATATGATGGAGCGTATAGATATCATTCCAGATTTTATTCCGGAGGAACATATCTATGAGAGTTTTAAAGAATGTATTAAAAAGTTAACTTAAGATTACTCTGAATCTTCAGGGGAGTTGAGAATGTTCGGGAGCTCTAATGGTGTATCTTCATTTATAAAATTTGGAAAAATCATTGGAGCTAACGACTTTACGGGATTATAAAGTACGGACGATTCAATCTCTTCATCGGAAACAAACGGAATGGTTTTATTTAAGGTGTTAAAAATTAACAGAAGTATACTGAGGATCAAAGCAATTTTTAATCCGCCAAAGAGGCCGCCTAATAATTTATTTAAGATTCCTAAAGATGCAAAATCGGCAAGTTTGGTCAGAGCTTTACCGGCAAGAGAAATCACCAGCACAATCGCTATAAATGTAATGGCAAAAGCCGTGATATTGATTGTTTTTTCGCCCCATTCAAAACGATCAGACAAAAATTCAGCAGCATAATTACTGAAATGAACAGCGCCATACACGCCAACCAACAACGCTAGTAGGGAGGTAACTTCGACAAAAAAACCTTTAGACAGTCCTTTGAATACTCCATAAAGAATAAGTGCGCCTAAAATAATATCAATAATCGTCATGGTGTTTTATTTAATTGATTTATCAAAATTAACAATGATTCTTAACTTAACAACTCAAATGTTTCGTTTCTATTTTATTACACCCTAAATTTACGAAATAATTATGGCTCGAGACGAAGAACTTAAAAAACGA
>JABAYZ010000239.1 GCA_018608735.1 Flavobacteriaceae bacterium
GCTTAAAGACACCCTCCCTATGTTTTGCTTCGATGTAAATTGTTGAAAAATACGATGTTCATTTACGGTTATTTTTTCCGATGTATCACCAACATAATTTTCAGAATTGATGTATCCATACCCCAATAATACATTATGATTATTTTCGGACAAATTATAACCCACTCCCGTACGGAGTAACAATTGCTCTAGATCGCCAACTGCATCATAATTTCGGTACTGAACTTCGTTATGAAGATTCCATTTACTGTCTAGTTTTTTACTACCAATATAAATCAACCAGTTTCCAAAGTCGCTACTTTGAGCAGTTGTCATATTAGGCAGCATTAACACAGCGGTTAATGCTACCATAAAAAGATGTGACTTCTTAAGCATAAAAGGTCACTTTTCCGTTAGCGATGTCGTACATCCCACCTATAATAATCAACTCGCCGTTGGCTTCCATCTCTTTAAGAATAGCACTTTTGCTGCGAATATCATTTAAGGTCATTTCAACATTTTTAGCCGCTACGGTATTTACAAAATCAATATTCCCCGATGTTCTTGAGGCTTCATCTGAAGGAACACTTACTGCTTCTACTGCAGGTTCAATTTTATTGATTAGTGCTGTTAAATTACCCATGCGTGCATGGTCACAAGCACCTTTGACAGCCCCACAAGCGGTGTGTCCAAGAACCACCAATACTTTGGTCCCTGCAAGCTTACAAGCAAACTCCATACTTCCTAAAATATCTTCATTTACAAAATTTCCTGCAATACGGATACTGAACAAATCGCCAATTCCTTGGTCAAAAATATGCTCTGCAGAGACGCGAGAATCTATACAATGCAAAACGGTTGCAAATGGGTATTGCCCAGTGCTCGTCGCTTCTACTTGTGCGTTTAAATCTCTTGCTACTTGTGTTGCATTAATAAAACGTTCGTTACCATCTTTCAAGGCTTGTAAGGACGTTTCTGGAGTCATCGCCGATTGGCTTTCTTTAGTGTGTGCTTTCATAATTTTAAGTTTTAATTTAGTTATGTTAATAATTAAACGAGTTGTGGTCGTAATTGAAAAAACTGTATAAAACTATCAGGATTTTCCACAATACCCCTGATAGATATTAATTTAATGTCGATATGTCTTTGACGTGCTTTTTCAGAAAAATCTTCTAAAATTTCGATGATATCATTATCAAGATAACGCGTTTTAGTGACATCTAATTCTAAATAACTTTCAGGAGGTAAACTATCCAATTCTTTTAGAATAGCACCTTTATTGAAAAAAGTAACTTCTTCAGCTAGTGTCATTTTAATTTTATGCACACCATTACTTTTGTCTTCAATATGTAAAAAATGTGAGTTTTGAAAACTTTTAATCAAAATTACAACAATTCCAACTGCAAGCCCCAATGAAATTCCTATCAAAAGGTCTGTAAATATAATTCCAAATACGGTAACTACAAAAGGCGTAAATTGTTTCCACCCCAATCGATACATCTGAACAAATAAGGCTGGTTTTGCTAATTTATAGCCCACAATAAACAGGATTGCTGCCAACACAGAAAGTGGTATTTTATTTAATAAATTTGGAATTAATATCACCGATATTAACAACAAAAATCCGTGAACAATGGCTGACATTTTTGTTTTACCTCCCGATTGAATATTAGCCGAACTACGAACGATGACTTGTGTCACTGGCAAGCCCCCTATAAGCCCCGAAAAAATATTTCCAACGCCTTGTGCCAACAACTCTCTATTAGTAGGCGTAACACGCTTTAAGGGGTCAATTTTATCCGTGGCTTCTACACACAACAAGGTTTCTAAACTCGCTACCAAAGCAATGGTAAATGCCACAATCCAGACTTCTGAATTGCCAATAGCTCCAAAATTTGGAAAACTAAACTGTGCGAAAAAAGACGCGGCATCATCTGGAACGGGAACACTTACTAATAAATCGGATGCAATACCCCAATGTGTATTCCCTTTGGTACTTATGAAGTAGATAATTCCTGCAGCTACTGCAACCAATGGGCCTTGAACTAATTTAAAGAATTTCCCTTTGTTGTCCAAGACCTCACTCCATAGCAACAATATAGCCAATGCAAAAAGCGCAATGATTGTAGCGCCTGGGCTAATAAAATTAATGGCGTTTAATATATCCGAAAATGTGTTTTCGCCATCGATTTGAAAAAAGGCAAAACTGCCTTCTAAGTTAGAATTGTATCCAAAGAAATGTGGGATTTGTTTTAGGATAATAATAATTCCTATACCCGTTAGCATCCCTTTAATCACCGAAGACGGGAAATAGTAACCAATGACCCCCGCTCTAAGGATACCAAATAGGAACTGAATTGCGCCGCCTAATACGACAGCGAGTAAAAAGTTTTCGAAACTCCCAAGGGTTCCAATAGCTATTAAGACAATTGCTGCCAAACCTGCAGCGGGACCACTGACCCCAACGGATGACTTACTAATAGCACCGACAACAACTCCCCCAACGATTCCTGCTATAAGCCCTGAAAAAAGTGGTGCTCCACTAGCCAAGGCAATTCCTAAACACAATGGCAATGCCACAAAGAATACAACAATACTAGAGGGTAAGTCTGATTTTAAATTTTTAAATGGATTTGAACTGTTCATTTATATTATAATATGTAATGTTAAAGCAACACATAAGTGTATGAGTAACATTTAATTTGTATGATTTGAAAAGATTTGATTAGTTTTAAAAAAAAGTTCTGCGGTTTGTAGAAACTCTTAAGAGATAAAAAACTAGGCGACTTCTGGGGGTGGATCGTGAGTATCTATCGTAACGTCTAATAGTGAATAATGACTCCAAAACACAGCTGTTTTTTGGATAAAGACCCTTGTAGTCGTCTCTTCTTTCAAAAATCGAAGTTCAACTTTTTTGTCTTTGGTATCTTCTAATTCTTTATTTTCTTTTTCATTAGAGTCATTTTCCGTCTCAATATCAAGCCAAGAAAATGCTTGCGGCTCAGACACTACTATTGATTCAACAACAGGTTGTAATATGATAGAGCTGAATACCAATGAAAAAATTAGCAGTCTAAACCCTGTAGCTATGATGTCCGAAAACTGCTTCATTTTTTGGATAGGGTATTAAAAACTAAATCGGTATAAAAACGTACAATATTATTTTTACCTTCTTCAAAATCGGTTAAAGACGGTAAATGCTTCGAAAAATACCGCTGATGGTGTGCGCCCTCAATTACGGTTGAGATGAGCATGTGTGGAAATTCGTAAATCGGATTGATTTCTGTCACAAGATCACTAACGCGCTGCACAACGCGCTTGTAGGTTTTATAATATCCCTTTTCATTTTCGCTGTCAATTGCCTTGGTATGGTAAGCTTTTGAAGACTCGGAAATGATGATTTTATTCAATAGAACTTCATTGATGTACGAAAACGCATTGTCTTCAGTAACCTCAGCAGTTAATATCAAAATTGCTTGAGTGAGGCGGTCGTGTGCAGAGGGCACATTTAAGGTGGCAAACACCAACCTGTACTCGATCCAGCTCCAATACCAATTGATCAAATAGACCAAAAGCGCATGCTTGCTCTCAAAATAACGGTAAACAGAACTTTCATTAGAACCTATTTCAGAACCTAATTTTTTAAACGTAAAATCTTCAAAACCTAAAGCATCAATCATTTC
>JABAYZ010000086.1 GCA_018608735.1 Flavobacteriaceae bacterium
GCTAGCTCGGCCGGCGTGATCGTTTGGGGGATGATGTTGGTGGGTTCAGTCATTTTTCTCCGGTTTTTTTTGTAGCTCAAGCTATAAATTGGTGCATCGGAGTAATGATTTCTGCCAAAGTGCTCCAAGCTTTACTTAGCGCTAGACTGAGATCAATTCCGCCAAATTGGCGAACAAACACAGTAGCAAAATTCTTATCCAAGCATAACCATCGTAGTGATGGCTATGTGCCATATATGGCAATTAGCCACTATTGTGTCAAGCTACAATTATGGCTAAATGCCATCATGATCCAGAATCAAGATAAATTCATTGCTAGACTGCCTGAAGGGTTACGTGAGCGCCTCAAAAAAGCTGCTAATCGGAATAAGCGCAGCATGAACGCCGAGCTAGTACACGCGCTGGAACTTCATCTTTTCGGTGAGGAATACCGTGTGAATAAACAGGCGAAAGAAGCTTTAGAGTTTCCTGAGTCATCCTTGCCCGTCACTAGGGGTGATTTTGACCGCCTACTAATTGCTTTCCAAGCTGAACTGGCGAAAAAAGCATAGTTTATAACTCAAAATTGTGAGCAAAAGTCACTGACTTTCAAAACGACAATAGTTAATTAGTTTTTCGAACGTATTTTGAGAAATATTAGCCTGCTTTAGCCCGTCATTATCCATTTCATGTGGAGAAATTTTACCACTTGAAAATTCTGCAACGTCTATTCGAATTCTTGCATTTCCCATAACTTTGTTTCCACGCGCATAACAGAATTGATAGCTGGGAAACTCTTCCTCAGAATTTGAATACTGATAGCCTGTAGTCACTGAGTTTATATTCTCCAATTTATTTTGATCGTCATTAAAAGTCTCAAAAATTGTAAAATTACGATCGACAGACAACACTGGTGGTTGCACAAGCTCAACAACAGTAGGCGCTTCCGCTTTAAGCCGCGTCTTTGCTGCCGATCTGATATTTTCTAAGCTTTTAGCAGAGGAAGTGGTTGCATTAAATTTTGCAGTGGTGGTCAATGCCAATCCTTTGGCAGACAGAACCCAAAATAATAAACAAACAGATACAATTAGAAGTGCGATTAAAGAGAGAATGATTATCTTCAAACGATTGGCTTTATTTGCAAAAGAAATCTGCTTAATTTTTGCCTTTTGATTATAGGCTAAACTATCAATGTAGGCATTGAACACAGTAAAGTCGTTCTGTTCGTACTCTTTGTACTTACTATCCCTCAACATTGACTCCGTATTGTCTATTTCAGAATTCATTTCTTGTCTTTTTCTGAGAAAACTTTGCCCAAAAGTGTTTTGTCATCCGTGTATACTGGAATGTGAACAACTTCTTTTCTGATCACTTCAACAGGCACCTCTTTAAACACTACTTTGTCCACAGGGACTTCCTTAATAACTTCGACAGGCACTTGCCTATCAATAGTAATCTCCTTGATCACCTCAACTTCTATAATTTTTTCGACTGGGACTTCTTTGATCGTCTCAACTTCTACAATTTTTTCAACTGGAACCTCTTTAATTATCACTCGTGGCTTGTTTTCACGAACCACGAACGAAGCGAAAGCCAATATTGGCCCTAAGACCGCAACGATCAAAGCCAGCGAACCAAACCAAACAGCTTTGATTATTGAGAGTTGCCTTTCAGATAAATCACAAACATCTTTTAGTCCAATAACCTGCTTAGCTAGGCGGTAAACAGGATTGTCATTGACTTGATCATTTAAACTCGAGCATTCCACACCTAGCTCTTTTTCGGCAGTGGCAATAGCCTGAGATGACAAGGTTATTATTTGATTTTGTGCTATAAATTTTAAATTTTGCTCTTGGAAATTTGTGTTTTCATTAGCAATTAACGCAACCCTTTTTTCACTTTCCGTCCTAATGCTTTTTTCTAAATCTTCGATCGATGACTTGTCTGATACTGACAGGGCATCCGTTTTAGACACCGCGATACTTTCAGAAATTTTATCTATATCACCTGTTATTTCACTGCGTTTTTGCTTATACTTGTCCTCGAGGCGTTCTAATTTTTTCTTTCTTTCTAATTCTGCGTCCCCTCTAATATCGGTTGTCTTAGCTAAATTATCATTGAGACGTTCAATGCTACGCTGCAAATTACCCTTTCGTTCTTCATACTGCTTCTCGTATGCCTTGATTTCGTTCTTATGATCATTGGTGATCCGCGGCCTCTCAAGAAAAAAAGCGGCTTCTAGTTCACGTTTGTAGTCGGACTTAATTTGGGCTTTATCGATTAGAGCTTGATTGTACAGGTTCTCTAAATCTGACCGGTACTTTTTTAGCTCTAATCTATCCGTTTCCTCTTGTTTGACTGCACTATTAGCTGCAGATTCAAAAGAGTTGTTAAATTCATCATCGATAGTATCTCTTTGTGTATCAAAATCAGCATCGAGTTTTTTCAAATCATTTTTCAGACGCTGAAGTTTGTCGTCAAGTCCAACCGTGTTTTGACTTATTTTGTTTTTAATGGCTTGTATTTGATTCTTGAGTGGCAAAGTTGATTCATTAAATTGCTTATTAATCAGTGATATATTTTCCTGGTGCCTTTCGCTAGCTTCATCTTGACCATCAATAAATTCACTAGCTGAGATTTTTGCATTTTCCGCGCTGTTTATCTCTCGCTCAAGTGTCGTTATTCGATCCAGAGTTGGGCGAAGTTGTTTAGTTAACTGTGATTGATAACTCTCAAAGCTCATAAAAAATGTTTCAAATGTCACAAATGTGACCGCTAGTAGGGCAAACCCAAACACAAATTTCCATTTATTATTGTTAACTTCATAGCAAGCATAAGCTAACGGAATTTTAGTCAGTTCAATAATAGCAACTGCTAAAAACGGTAAAGCACCTTGAAATCCTGTAATCGAACCCAAAGCAGTGCCATCTAATGAGGGAATTAATCTAGAAATCGCAAAGAATAAGCCGATGAAAGCTGCAATTATTTCAATAATCCAAGCCGCGACTAGTAACTTTTGAGCCGTTTTTCGGACGTGAACCTTCCCATCAGAGACTTCTTCCATATTGGTTCCTCGCATCTTCTTTGGACTGCTATGAGAAGAGAGGTTTCACAAATTGTCAAATGTCTAGGAAAATCACTGTCGATAGGCAGGTGATTATAGAAGTTATTCAGGCTGAGCCAAATTAACTTTCATTAGAGAACGCTAACCCTCTCCATCGCAAAACGAGTGCTACCCGTACAAACGATCTGCTAAGTTTTGCTATCTTTAGTCCTAAACTTCGGACAGCTGTACCAATATTGAATCTCATTAGCTATGGCTGGCGTTGCCACGGTAACGATATGATTTGCAACTTCTAAAAACACATAATTCTTACTAATGCTGCAGGTAATACTGAGATGATGCAGTGTAATAATGTTAAGCTTGGTCATGCTTCGTTAGCTTTTGCACAACTGCAATTTCGCTACTCCAAAATTCGTTTAATCCTAGCACGCTTATGAGTATCAATTGGAGCGTCGTTTTGTCTTGCACAAATCTTGCACATTAAATCACAAAATTTTCACTAAATGAGCAAACGAGCTGCATATTAAAGCGCCAGCTTTATTCTATCAGGATGCAGCAAAATCCTGTCGAGCAGAGCCGATTGTTATGCCTCCCAACAATCGCGTTCATAACTCC
>JABAYZ010000161.1 GCA_018608735.1 Flavobacteriaceae bacterium
TTCTGTAAGAAAGTCATTCTGCTTGATGAGACTTTGATTTGCAGCAAGTTCTGTCTGAAATTTATTTTCCAGCGCAGCTAACTCTCTCATTTTTTCTTTTAGCCTGTCATTTATAATTGCAAGAAACAAAAGGATACAAAACACTAATAACAACAGAACTTCGGCCATTGTTAAACCGAATATTACACCTCTACGATAACTCTCAGCATCATTAGTTATGGAGGTTTTAACTTGCATCTATTCAGGATTTTCTCTGAATGATATTTATTTGTTTATTTTCAATGAATTGCTTTGCTTCTTCAAGAGTATTGAATCGGTTATTCTCAATAAAAAACTCTTTCTTATTGGGATCATATTCAATATTTTCTCCCCAGTGCCGCACTTGCCCCCAATGCGAAGCTTGTTTTGCAACATCATTGAAATTCTCCCGCTGATCTCCGCCAAACGTTGGGCTTTGTGCATCCGCTTTGGCTGCCGCCTCTAAATTTTGATTGTCATTTGTGTTGCTTACGTTGGAAGTCACAACTGCTGCTGATGCGCTAGATAGAGACTGGTTCAATTCGCTGCGTAATTCTTCAGAATTACGTTTATTGTCTTCTAAAGCGTTCTTTAGTTCGTCCAATTCATCTTGGGCTTTCTTTGTTAATTGATCTTGTACTTTGGAAAGTTGCTCTTGAACTGCGCCAATGACTTTATCATCAATGATTCCGGTGTCGGAGTAGTGTTGGGATAGAGACGTCAGGGCGTTATTAACCTGCTCAATTTGAGCAGACATTTCCTTGTGAGATTTGGTCAGTGCCTTACTACTTTTAGTAAAATCATCAATGGATTTTACAGCTTCGGTGTTGGCAGCTCGTGTTCTTTCAGCGACTTCCTCAAGTGGTTTAGCGCTTTGTTTAACTAATTCTTCGAGAGATTGTAAAACTTGCGTTGAAATGGTCTCCACGTTCTTTTGAACGTCTGCGTACCCTTCAGACATTACCTGCAACGAAATTTGCCTAAATTCAGTTAGTTGCTGAACCGTTTCGTTCAGTTCAGCCTTAACTCTACTAGTTGCTGCGGATAGCTCTAACCTAGATGCTTCTTCAATATCGTTGGGATCTACACGTAGTTGATTGAGGCCAACACGTGCAGCTATACCAATTAGTGTTGAGATAATAGCCACACCAAAGTTAGCAAGGATTGCATCAGCGCTGTCGATTGATAATGCGATTGCCAAGGATGTCAGCGTAAATAAGAAACCCAAATAATAAACATTGTCCGCTGCTACATCAGTTCTTAATTTGGTTGCAGGGACAAGTGTGACGAAAAAAACGTAAATTCCCATTAAGATCATGGCGGTCGCAATAATAATGGCTTTTGCTAAGCCCGACTCTGATGAAAAAAAACTATATATGAACGTTTTTTCAAATGTGAGAAGAACTGCACCTACTATGTAAATTAAAAAGAAAAAGAGGGCGTGACGCTTTGAGCCTAAGTCCATTGATCGTTTTGTCTTGCGGGCCATTAAAGTTCTCCTGACAAGATCTTGAGTGACCTGATACTTGTTTTAAATTCTTTTTTGAAAACTTTTCCCCAGAATTGAGCCAGGTCTAAGGTCGAAAAGCCCTCTATGTTTCTGCGTACCATAAGTAGTTCGAATTCTAGGTCATTGTATGACTTTCCAAACTTTTCGGTGGCTCGACTGTTCTGGAATTCCTCAAAATTCAACCCACTTCTGTAATTCGAAAAAATTTCCGTATGTTCAAGAAAATCGGTGACAAAGACTATTTTGTTTTTTCCTGCTAGATAAACGGCATCATCTATATCGACTGGTTTTGGAATAACTCCACTCAATTCTTGTAGTGATGCGAGAAGGGGCGACTGCTTTGCACTGAATTCTTTTTCAAAAACACTATCTATCGCCAATAAAATAGCACTTTCAAATTCGCCATATTTACGTTCAATCAAAACTGGATTTGCTGTAAGACCTTGTTGCGCCAATTCATCTCTTTGATCCAATCTGCCTGGGTTACAGATGCTGGCTACAGGTTTCTCGTTAAGTCCAGTTTCGTTAAGTGTGTACACTGAAACCTGATAGAACCTAGGAAGTGTCCTTTGAATTTCTAAAATTTTATCTTTAATTTCGTTTTTTGTTACTAGTGCAAGTTCATCCGTCGTATCCAGTAGTACAGCAACGGTACCTCTTGCACCTGTTTTCGGACATAGACTGTCCTTATCCAGAGCTACTTCTTTTTCAGTATTGATAGTCAGAAATACACCAGCGCCGACCAAAGCTATCAATAAAGCCATAGCCCCGATAACGGTTAACGCCGTGCCAATACCACTACTGGACTTGTTCCGTTTCTTCCTTGACCTTCGGCTCTTCGCCATAAGCATACTCTTTGTTTAAGATATCTAAGTTGCGATACTGGCGAATACCTTTTGCGTATTCTGCCAGAACCAGTTGAACCTGGTCGTCCAAGATTTTTTTGGCTTCAGAAATCCTGTCTTTTACTTTCTGCGCCTCTCGAGGCTGGAACGATTTGCTGGATGAAAGCTCCATTTTGGATACTATAAAACGGCGATTAAAACGTTCGGGAACTGGTGTGGTTCTGGACGCTCGGTTAGCTTCGAAGTAATAGGAAAAGAGTGAATTTGCAGCCCGTTGTAACTGTTCGTGATGTGCGGCGTAAAGGCTTGCCAAACGGTTTCTGCCAGACATAATATTATCCAACTCCCGCTGCCGGGACGACAACGCATTACCGATAGTTTTGAGATTATCGTTATAGTCCTCCTTAATATCGTCTAATTCTTGGATCAAGCTATCGAATTCATCTTTGTATTCCTCATGTTCTTCGTCCCAACGCATTTGTCGTTTGGTGTAGCCAGGGTAAATATCTGAAAAGGTAATAATATCGACTAAGGTTACGGTTGCAAAAAGTACTCCAATTGCAAAAAGCATCCAGCTTTCAAGCTCAACAAGACCAAAAGGATTTTCAACTATGCGTACCAAGATGTCGGAACCAGCACCCTCGGCGAATGTTGCGGCTACTTCTCGATAGTGGGCTAGTCCCAAGTTGATAACTAATACCACAGCGAGCCAGGCTAGAATGCCCACTACCCCTATAAGTTTCCAAATCAGACCGTTTCGGACAATCTGCTTTATCATATACAGTGTCAGTATTATTGAAAAACCAATATTTAAAAGCGCAAATGATGCCGCTTCAAATATACCACCAATTAAGCCCTGAGTACTACCTTTTGCTAGGTACGTGCCATTGAAATAAGTCTCCAGCACAATCATTATCAGGATGATTAAGAACCGTAAAAACGTACCGGTCGGTGTGGTGAGCTTTGCCGTCCTGTATTCCAAACCGTTATAACTTCTAAAGTACGAAAACTCTTTTTCAACGTCCAGTAGTTTGCGGCGTCGAGTATTCATTTCATTCAGACCACGTTGGATCTGAGATTGAATATCGCTGATGGCTAAAGGTCCAGCTTGGCGTAGCTCAGAAAAATGGCCTTCGAAGTCTAAATTCGATATCCGCTCGTTGTAGGTCAGTATTTGATTTTCAGCTGCTTCATTCGCAGTTGATTTTGCTGCTTCAATACGTTCCTGAATTTGAGACTCTATTTCATCAGGGATCTGACTATCAGCAG